>NZ_JAKUDH010000020.1:0-117304 GCF_031570495.1 Pseudomonas sp. JL2 | reverse complement strand
CCGCGGTGTCGGCGCTGTCACCGTTGGGGTTTTTCGATTGGTTGGGGGCGTCGTCGTAGGATTCGTCCTTTTTCAGTGTGGTATTGCGCTGCGCGTCCCAGCGCAGTTGCATCCGGCCCTTCTTCACTCCAGCCGCGATCCCCCGCGCCGCCACGGTTTTGTAGCGGTCCACATAGGTGATGAAACCGTTGACCACCGCGAAGATCGCGTTGATGAATCGCTGCGCGGCGCTCAGCAGACGCCCGCCAAACTGGCCTAGACGCATGGCCAGGTAAGCAACACCGGTCCCCGCCCCGGCGAAGGTCAGGACGACGCCGATCAGCAAGTCGATCACCAGTTGCACCACCGCCGTAGCGAGCGCTTCAGCGGTTTCACCGGCAACCTCACTGGGCGGCAGCATCTCCAGCCAGAGGCTGGCGGTGCGCACCAGCAGGCACAACGCCGCTTCGTCGCTGGCCAGCAATTGCAGCCTGGCCATGAGCAACGGCGTTTTTTCCGCCATGGCGCTTAGCTGATCCGCACTTTCGCCCAGCCGCTCTACAAACTCGCCAGGGTTCTTGAGGATGTCCGACAGCAGACTGATGCTGTCCCACACCCCCTCAATCGCCGCCCAACTGCCTGCGAGCAAGCCATTGCCCACCGCGGCGGCCGAAGTCGCCAATGATTGCTGCGCCCACTGCGGCTTGAAGCCCTGCCACTCGCCACGCAGCCACTGCGTCAGATCGTTGTTCAGGCCGTCGTAGGAAGAAAACAGGTCGGCGATTGTCTGGGGGGATACTTTGTCCTGGACGTGAACCCGATAGGACTTACCCGCCGTCCCCTGGAAAGTCCCCAGGCCCTCGGCATTCAGGGTGACGGGCGTGACCTCGCCGCTGTCCACGGCCACCACATCCACCACGATGCCGCCCAGCGGAATGTCGTACACCGACTCCAGTTTGCTCTCGATGGTCATCGGCCCAGCCGAGGAGCACTGGACAACGGTGGAGAGGAAATCATCGTCGCCGATGCTGACAGCGGAGCTGCTGTCACCGAAACGAATCAGCCGCTCCATGCCCATCAGCGAAGGCAGGTCGGCCGCATGGCTGGCGCGGTCCGCCGTCTGGCTGTACCAGCGGTCGAGCTGCTCGCGGTAGAGCGTCAGGGTGTCTTTGAAGCTGTCGAGTTCCTGCTCGATACGGTGCACCTGATCCATCAGGACACGGCTCGATCAGGGGCCGGCAGGGAAAAACGATCGAACATGGGCAGACGTCTCGCAGCACTCAGGGAGCGCGAGACTTTGCCGGGGATACCAGGGGAAATAAGTCAGGTAAAGAGGCGGTGAATGTAGGGCGATTCGCTAAATAGCCCCATTCGACAAACGAACGGCCGAAAGGAAAGCGGGTTCAAAAATGCCTGTGGATAAAACTACTGGTCGTAGCCTTCGAGCGCCTTGAGCTTGACCTCCGCCAACGGATGGCCGGCTTTTGCCGCCAAACCCCACCAGCGCGCCGCTTCTATCGGATCCGGCGCCTTGCTGGCGGAACCGGCCAGGCTGATCACACCGACTTGATAGGCAGCCTTGCCATCACCGGCCAGTGCCGCCAGGCGCAACAGGCGAACACCTTCTTCCCGGGCACCCAGGCCCTGGCCGCGGAACGTCAGGATATGCCCATAGAAACTTTGCGCGCCGACGTCCCCCAGGTTCGCCATGCGGGCAAATTGACCTTCCAGCCAGGACCAGCCACGGGGCTGTCGAACAAACCAGGACCAATGAAACAATCGACGCGCCAGCCAGTAACCGGCCCGCGCCTTGATGCGCCAGAGCATTCAGGCCTCCGCTGATTCGGGGTACTCGTATTCGAATACCCGGACCACTTCCGAGGCGTGCCAGGAAGCGGCCGCGACACCATCGGAAGGCCCGGAAAAGCGCCCAAGACGCTCAACGCACTCGAAGAAGCCGGTACGCGGCAACCGGCTTGCCCCCTGGCTGATGACCAACGAACTTCGCAGCGGCTGTTCAGCCCGGGCATCCAGTGCTGCCAAGTGTTCAAGGGCCGCAGTCAAGGTCTGCATGGCCGGGCTGGGAAGCTGCAAACGCTCCAGCAAGGCCCGGTACGTCAACAAATGGCGCTGGCGGCGCGCCTGATCCAGTTCACCCAACAACCCATCCCAATGCTGCCGACTGATACGAACACTCACGATTGATCCCTCCAACCCGGCACCGTCAACTCCCAGGCCAAACTGCGCCGAATCGCGGCATCGGGCTGACGCTCGCCACTTTCGATCATGGCCAGATAAGACGGGCTTATACCTACTGTGCGGGCCAACGCCTCAATGGCGATGCCCTTCCCTTCGCGCAAACTGCGTAGTTGATCCAGACCAGGAAGAACCTGGCCGGGTGCCGCCGCATGACGGACTGTGGCTTCCTGCGGCGGAGCTTGATTGATGCCGGCTGCCTTCAATAGCGACTGGTACTGATCCCACGGTAAAACCGCGTATTCGGGCTCTCCGTCGCGTGTGATTATTTGAATATCCATGTCTACCCCGTAGGACAACAACACTTAGCGAGTCAGCTTTTTCCTTGGAAGTGTAATCCTAATAGCGGCTAAGGTCGCGGGGCGATCAATCTCATAAGGCAAACAGAACCGGATCAGTGCTTTTTCTGCCCTTGGAGCTGGAGCTGTTCCGGGGTGTCGGGAAGCCGCTCGACTTGAGCAAGCTTTTCGGGGGATTGCCGATAACGCCAGGCGCGGAAGGCTTCGAGTTCACTGTCGAGGGTCTTCATGATCCACGCCAGTACGGCGATATCGTCAAACATGCCGAACATGGGCAGGAAATCCGGAATCGCGTCCAGGGGGCTGAGGAAGTACATCAGCCCGGCCACGATCGACAGCAGCGACTTGGCGCTGACGGCCCGATATTCGCCACGCCAGTAGGCCAGGCAAAGGGCCTGCAGCAAACGCAGATCCTCCTTGAGCTTGCCTAACCGACCGCCCTCTCGGGCGCCTTTGCTGGCGACGGCAAACAACAACGTCGGCAATCGACCGCGGGCCAGCAGTCGTCCTGCCAGCGGCAGAAAACGCGCAAAATTCCACGGAGCCTTCATGTTTTCTCCCACTGAAATGTTATCCACACAAATTGTGGATAACCTTGTGAACAGAGCTGCATTTACGCGCTGAACCCCCCGTCAAATAAGGCTCCCAGTCAGATCGGGCGTTTTTTACTCACATAAAAAAACCCAATATTTCATTGACTTGACGGCCCGACTGGGTCTAGCACAGCGTCTGTATTGCCTATGACTATAACCCGCGCCGAGCGTTCGGTTTTTTGCCGTTTACCAACGCCCGGATACGACAACGCCCCGCATAAGCGAGGCGTTGTCGTTATAGCAGCCGCGGTTACTTGGCTGCGTCTTCTTTTGCCGGATCCTTGATCCCCAGCAGTTCCAGGTCAAATACCAGAACCGAATTGGCGGGGATGGCCGGGCTCGGGCTTTGGGCGCCGTAGGCCAGTTCGCTCGGGATGTACAGTTTGTACTTCTCGCCGACATGCATCAGTTGCAGGCCTTCGACCCAACCCGGGATCACACCGCTGACCGGCAGGTCAATCGGGCTGCCACGCTCCACGGAGCTGTCGAACACCTTACCGTCAGTCAACTTACCGGTGTAGTGAACAGTCACGACATCAGTCGGCTTAGGCTGAGGGCCGTCGGCTTTCTTGACCACTTCGTACTGCAGGCCGGAAGCGGTGGTGGTAACACCTTCCTTCTTGCCGTTTTCCTCGAGGAATTTCTTGCCGGCGGCTGCCGACTCTTCGCTCATCTTGGCCATACGCTCTTCGGCACGCTTTTGCAGTGCGGCAAAGGCTTCGACCAGTTCTTCGTCTTTCAGCTTCTGTTCTTTCTTGCCGACGGCATCTTCGATGCCCTGGGCCACTGCTTTGGAGTCCAGGTCATCCATACCTTCCTGAGCCAGGCTTTTGCCCATGTTCAGGCCAATGCCGTAGGAAGCTTTCTGCGCCGGGGTTTTCAGCTCTACGCTGGTCTGCGAGTCACAACCCGCGAGTACCAGGCCAACCAGGGCCACCGCCGCCGCCAACCGATGCTGTTTCATGCTATTTCCTTGTTCATGCGCCAAAAGGGCAATCGAGTAAAGCCGCGAGCTTATCAGGCGGCCACGACCAATGGCTACCGGCATGTGAGCAGCAAAGCACTGATAAGTTCACGGTCCCAAACGCTTTTTAATCCTGGGCGGATGAAGCATCTGTCATCTATTACGTACAGGGACAAATTGCCACTCCCCCGCAGCCCCATCGGTAATGGCCACTTGCCGGCCACGCGGCACTGAGGCATAAGGGCATATCAAAAAAAACAAGGACGTTACTGTGCGCCTGCTATCTCGCCTTCTCTTGTTGCTCCTTGCGCTGCTCGTCATCGCCGTGGCCGTGGTGCTCTATTACGTTGCCAACCCTCGTCTGCCGACCTATACACCGGTGGAACAGGTGCATTATCTGGATCAATGGAGCGCCGCCGAACGCCAGACGTACTATTTCACCCCTCAGGGCACTCAAGTCAAAGGCCTGCGCTACGACTGGTTCACCGCCCTCGAATTGCCGTTTTCGCAACAGCGCTTCGCTTCGCCTGAATACCTGGCTAGATTCGGCTTTCTGGTGGACCCGGCGCAGAAACCCTCGGCGGACAATCCCGGCAATCTGCCCGTAGGTTTCACCCGCCACCAGAATCCGGGCAGCGCCGACCAGTTCCTGGATATCACCTGCGCCGCCTGTCACACCGGTGAGCTGCGCTTCAAGGGCCAGGCGATACGGATCGACGGGGGCTCGGCCCAGCACGTCCTGCCTTCCAGCGTTCCTACATTACGCGGTGGCAGTTTCGGACAAGCATTGGTCGCCAGCCTGGCCTCGACCTACTACAACCCCTGGAAATTCGAACGCTTTGCACGCCAGGTACTGGGGCAGGACTACGACGCCCGCCATGAACAGCTGCGCAAATCATTCAAAGCCTCTCTGGATACGTTCCTGCGTGTGGCCTGGAACGACACTCATCGCGGCCTCTACCCCACCGAAGAAGGACCTGGCCGTACAGATGCCTTCGGACGGATTGCCAATGCCAGCTTCGGCGATGCCATCTCCGACAAGAATTACCGGGTCGCCAACGCACCCGTGGATTACCCGCAGTTGTGGGACATATGGACATTCGACTGGGTGCAGTGGAACGGTTCGGCCCAGCAACCGATGGCCCGCAACGTCGGCGAAGCACTGGGTGTCGGCGCCACATTGAATTTCTTCGACGCCCAGGGCAAACCATTGCAAGGTGAAGCGCGATACCCCTCCAGCGTGCGCGTTCGCGATCTGCACAAGATTGAAGAAACCCTGCAGTTGCTCAAGGCCCCGGAGTGGCCTCAGGAACTGCTTGGCGCTATCGATATGCCGTTGGCCGCACAAGGCCGGGCGCTGTTCGTCGAAAACTGTGCCGGCTGCCATGTCCCCAACGTGGTTCAAGGTCCTGACAGGCCCGTCCAGCACCTGAACATGTTGCCGGTGAAGGTGATCGGCACCGATCCGGGTACCGCTAACAACATTGCCGACCACCGTTTCGATCTGACCAGCCTGCAATGGGATCCGGCCGAACTGGCCAAACTGGACGTACAACTGCATCCGACCCCGACGACGCCGCTGGATTTGAGCCAGGTTTCAGTCGCCAAAGGCTTGGCCTACGTTACCGCGTTCGTGGAAGAGCGGGCTTACCGTGACGCGGGCGTCACACCGCTGGAGCGCCCGGCGCTGGACGGTTTTGGCCTGCCCATCGGCGTGCGCGAGCTGCGCGCCTACAAAGCCCGGCCCCTGGCTGGCGTCTGGGCCACGCCGCCCTTCCTGCATAACGGCTCGGTGCCGACGATCTATCAATTGCTGTCTCCTCAGGACGAACGGGCGATCACCTTCTATAAAGGCAGCTTCGAATACGACCCACGGCACCTGGGCTATCGCACAGAAGCCTTCACGAATGGCTTTTTGTTCGACACCCGGATCACCGGCAACCACAACAGTGGTCATGAGTTTCGCGCTGGTGAGCGGGGTAATGGCGTGATCGGTCGGCTGCTGCAGCCACAGGAACGCTGGGCGTTGCTGGAGTACCTCAAGGTACTGGGCGGGCCGCTGGAGTCGCAACTGTGATGATGAATCCCTCAGGCAAAAGGATTGACCCATGCTGATTACGCTCTGGCTGCGCCTCGGCGCCTTTTTGGGCAAGACGCTCCTGTGGTTGCTGGGCATCGGGCTGCTCGGCTGGGCGCTGGCCACGGCCTGGTTCGCCTGGCAACACAGCGGGCCGGTCTCGGATAAAGAGCAGATTCCACCCGGCGAAGCGGCCATGACCCAGGACATCATCCAGACCGCCATCCGTATCGTCGATCAGCACCGCGCAGGCACGCGCTACCTGCGTGATGCCCATGCCAAAGCCCACGGCTGCGTCATGGCGCAAGTGCAGGTGCCGGACAATCTGCCAGCACCGTTGCGCCAGGGTGTATTTGCCGAGCCGGGGAAGGTCTGGCAAGCGACGATTCGCTTGTCCAACGGCAACGCCTACCCACAGTTCGACAGCCTGCGCGATGCGCGAGGGATGGCGATCAAGCTGCTGGGCGTGCCGGGCAAACAATTGCTGGGGGACCGACAGTCACAAGGTGAACAGGATTTTGTGATGTTCAATCATCCGAACTTCTTCGTCAGCGATGTCGCCGAATATCGTCAGAATGTAGCCGCCCAGGCCGATGGAAAAAAGGCGATGGCGTTCTTTCCGAGCCTGGATCCCCGTAGCTGGCAGATCCGCCACCTGTTCATCGCCCTGGAGACTCTTTCACCGGCCCCTGACAGCCCGACCCAGACCACGTATTTTTCGGTATCGCCCTACAAGTTTGGCGAGGCCAACGCGAAATTTCGCGTAGCGCCCGACCCGGATAACTGCCCGAGCTACACCCTGCCCGCACAAAACCAGGCACTGCCGAATTTCTTGCGAAGTGCACTGACGCAACAGTTATCCACAGACCGGATACCGGCGTGTTTTGTCCTGCAGATCCAGCGCCAGGACCCGAGCAAGTTCATGCCGATCGAAGACACCAGTATTGAATGGCGAGAAAGTGACGCACCGTTCGAGACAGTGGCGCGAATCACCGTGCCGGCCCAGGATTTCGATACGCCCAAGCTGAACCTGGCCTGCGACAACCAGTCCTTCAACCCGTGGTTCGGCATTGAGGCCCATCGCCCCATCGGCGGCATCAACCGTTTGCGTAAAGCGGTGTATGAGGCGGTCAGCGATTACCGTCATAGCCGCAATGCCGAGCAGTAAATAACGGGGCGTGGGATTCAATCTTTTTTTGGGGCTGCTGCGCAGCCCATCGGGGATAAGCGAACAGCCTTGCGCCGTTGCCTCGCCACTTCAACCGTGCTTGGTGTTCACCAGTTCTGCAATCAGAAAATCCTTGAACGCAGAAACCGCCGCCGGCAAATTGCGTCCAGCCATGCTTTGCAGTTCGATGCGCCGTGCCTGCATCCCTTCATCCAGGATTGGCAGGCACTGCAACTGCTTGTCCGCCACCTGTTTGTGCAAGGTCATCTCGCTGGCCAGGCTAATGACGCCTTCCTCGCGGACGAAGCTGTAAAGCGCGGCCACGTAATTAGTGGTCAGTACCGGATCGAACAACAACCCCTGTACACCACAACAAATGTCGAACAGTTGCCGTATCGTGGTATCGGCCTTAGGCAACGCAATGGGCCAGGGTTGCAACTCGGCGAGGCTGACCGCTTCACGCCCGGCCAAGGGGTGGGAATTGGAAACCACTGCAAAAATCGCCCCGCTCAAGACATGTTCGACCTTGATTTCCTTCTGCGGCGACAGGCTGAAGGTCATCGCCAGATCGGCTTCGCCGGAACGTACTTTTTCAGTCGCTTGCGCAGGCGCGCAAACCTCCAATGTGAAATGGATGCCCTGGTACTCACGCCTGAATGCGCTGATGCTCCTAGGCATGTACTCCAATGCAAAACCTTCCGAGCAGGCGACATGCACATGCCCCCGTTGCAAGCCATGCAGCTCGGTAATTTCCAGCACCACCTGCTCAGCCTCAAGTTGCGACTTGCGCGCATAAGCCGCCAATCGCGTCCCGGCCTCGCTGAGCACCATGCCTCGGGCACGACGCTCAAACAGGCTGGCATCCAGAGCCAACTCAAGCTTGGAAATCTGTCGGCTCACTGCTGACGCCGCAACATTGAGCCGCAGCGAAGCTTCACTGACCGATCCGCACCTGGCTACTTCCAGGAAATAGCGCAATGCCGTGGACTGCACGCCATACAGCTGCATCGGAACCTCCGAGCATTGCCTTTTTGGCAAAGAAAGTATCGAAAGATTGTACTTGTGGCATTGATAGCCTTTCCCTACATTCGTGTCCAGACCAAAAAAAACATCGCCTGAGCTTCTCCTCCTCATTTACCGCATTTGCGATTCGCTGCCCTTTGATTCAACCACTCTCGCCAACGGAGACGACGGCATGGGCATCAAAGGTTTCGCCTGCAGTATCGCGCTGATGGGTTTGATCAACAGCTTTGCGGCTCATGCCGACAAAGCCAACGACACCCTGGTTTACGCTTCCGACAGCGAACCTGAAAACGTCAGCCCCTATCACAACGATCTCCGCGAAGGAGTGATTCTCGGCCGGCTGATCTGGGACAACCTGATCTACCGCGATCCCACCAGCGGCGAATACAAGCCCATGCTGGCCATCGGCTGGAAACAGGTCGACGACACCACCATCGACCTTGAGCTGCGCAAAGGCGTCAAATTTCACAACGGCGACCCCTTCACCGCCGACGACGTGGTGTTCACCCTCAACTACGTGGTGTCGCCCGAAGCGAAAGTCGTGACCGTGCAAAACGTAGACTGGATCAAGAGCGCCGAAAAAACCGGTGACTACAGTGTCCGCCTGTATTTGAAGAAGCCTTTCCCTCCTGCGCTGGAATACCTGTCCAACGCCGTTCCGATGTTCCCCAAGCAATACTTCGAGAAGGTCGGCCTGGCCGAATTCAGTCGCAAGCCAGTGGGCACCGGACCGTATAAAGCCCTGTCGGTGGTGGCCGGCGAAGGCGTGAGCATGGCGATCAACAAGGACTACTTTGCGGACAGCCCACAGGGCAAGCCACATATCGCCCACCTCAAGTTTCGGGTAATCCCGGATGCAGAAACTCGCCTGGCCGAGTTGATGACCGGCGGTGTCGACTGGATCTGGCGCGTCACCTCGGATCAGGCAATCGACCTCAAAGGTATACCGAACCTCACCGTGACCAGCGCCGAAACCATGCGCATCGGTTTCCTGATTCTTGATGCTCGAGGCACCTCCAGCGAAAACTCGCCAATGAAAAACCTCAAGGTGCGTCAAGCGATCAACCATGCAATCAACCGCGAGGCACTGGCGACGCAGTTGGTGGGTGGCGAAGCCAAGCCCTTACAGGTTGCGTGTTATCCACGCCAGTTCGGTTGCGATACCTCTGCGGCCACTGTCTACAACTTTGACCCGGCCAAAGCCCGCGCGCTGCTCGCCGAGGCCGGTTACCCAAATGGCTTCGAGACGGAAATATTCGCTTATCGCGACCGTGATTACGTCGAAGCCATCATCGGTAACCTGCGGGCGGTGGGCATCAACGCCAAGCTGCGCTACTTGAAGTACGCCGCCCTGCGTGATCAGCAACGTGGCGGTAAGGTGCCCATGTCGTTCCAGGCCTGGGGCTCGTTCTCGATCCTCGACACCTCGGCGTCGGCCGGCACCTGGTTCAAGGGCAATCCGGACGACAACATCAAAGACCCGCAAGTCCAAAACTGGTTGCAGAGCGCCGATAACGCCCTCGATCCGCAAGTGCGCAAGGACAACTACCGCAAGGCGTTGCAGCGCATCAGCGAACAGGCGTACTGGGCCCCGCTGTTCAACTACTCGATGAACTACGCCTACACCTCCGAACTGGCATTCACGCCGTATCCGGATGAACTGCCGCGTTTCGTTCAGTC
Source organism: Pseudomonas sp. JL2 (assembly GCF_031570495.1). Classification (NCBI taxonomy): domain Bacteria; kingdom Pseudomonadati; phylum Pseudomonadota; class Gammaproteobacteria; order Pseudomonadales; family Pseudomonadaceae; genus Pseudomonas; species Pseudomonas sp. JL2. Next base: position 107,265 of record NZ_JAKUDH010000020.1, on the reverse strand, counting down.
CAGTTGGAAGTAGTCCGCAACCGGACGGATTGAGCGAGCGATTCCGTGGCGCGTGGGCCAGCCCCCCACGGCCACGTCCTCCACCTGTCATCCATTGAACATGAGGAAACTTGCCATGCTTGGGTTCCTTCTACGCCGTCTGGGCATCGCTTTTTGCGTCGCCATTACCGTGTCGGTGATCAGCTTCTCTCTGTTGCATTTGTCCGGCGACCTGGCCACGGCCATTGGCGGGCCGGAAGCCACCAGCGAACAGATCGAACAGATCCGTGTGCAATACGGCTTGAACAAACCGCTTCCCACCCAGTACGTCAACTGGCTGGGCGGTTTGCTGCGGCTGGACCTGGGCAACTCCTTTTTCTTTCAGGAGTCGGTCTATAACCTCGTCGCCAGCCGTTTGCCGATTACTCTCGGATTAGGTGCCATGGCGCTGGGAATCGCCTTGCTGGTGGCGATTCCCCTGGGCGTACTGGCCGCGATCAAACGTGACACCTGGGTTGATCGACTGGCCTTGAGCATCGCGGTACTGGGCCAGGCAATGCCCAGCTTCTGGTTTGCGCTGATGTTGATCGTAGTGTTTGCGGTGACGCTCAAGTGGCTGCCAGTCTCCGGCAACTCAAGCATGCTGCATTTCGTCATGCCGGCCATTGCCTTGGGGTACTACGCAACGCCGGCCATCATGCGCCTGACCCGCGCAGGCATGCTGGATGTGCTCAGTTGCGATTACATCCGCACCGCTCGCGCCAAGGGGCTACGCCCTGCGCAGGTGTTGTTCAAGCATGCATTGCGCAATGCATTGATTCCGGTCGTCGCACTGGCAGCGGTGGAGTTCGGCTTCATGCTCGGCGGTTCGGTGGTGATCGAAACCGTGTTCTCCCTGCAAGGCATCGGACAACTCGCCTGGGACGCCATCGCCCGTGACGACTTCCCGGTAGTCCAGGCCGTGGTCCTGCTGATTGCGGTGATCTACATCATCCTCACCTTGCTGGCCGATGTGCTCAACGCACTGCTCGACCCGCGCATTCGCGTGCGCTAGGAGCCCTTCATGAGTACCCCCGTTACCCTGGCAATCAACGACTACCTGCCCCCACCAAGCAGCCTGAGCCGGGTGCTTGGCAAAAGCTTTCGCCACCGCGGCTTCGCCATCGGCAGTGCGTTGCTGCTGATCATTTTTGCTGGTGCGCTGTTCGCGCCATGGCTGGCGCCTTATGACCCTTATGCGCAAGACGTGATGTTGCGCATGAAGCCTCCGGTCTGGATGGCTAACGGCACTTGGGAATATGTCTTGGGCACCGACAAGCTGGGCCGCGATTACCTCTCACGGTTGCTCTACGGCGCCCGTATTTCACTGTTTATCGGCGTTGCGGCGGCGCTGATTTCCGGCGTCATCGGCACCGTCATGGGTCTGCTGGCCGGTTACTACGGTGGCAAGGTGGATGCGTTTATCAGCTACCTGATCACCACTCGGCTGGCGCTGCCTGTGGTCATGGTGGCCCTGGCCTCTGCCTCGTTGATGGGCGGCTCGCTGAAGGTGGTGATCATTCTGCTCGGTTGCCTGCTCTGGGACCGCTTCGCCGTGGTGGTTCGGGCCTCGGTGCAACAGATTCGCGATGCCGAATATGTTGCCTCGGCACAAGCCCTGGGCTGTTCGACCCTGCGCATTCTGGTCAGTGAAATCCTGCCCAATCTGGTTGGCGCGCTGATCGTGGTCGCGACCCTGGAAATGGCCCACGCGATCCTGCTGGAGTCAGCGCTGTCGTTCCTCGGGGTGGGTGTACAACCGCCGACGCCGTCCTGGGGACTGATGATCGCAGAGGGCAAACCCTACATGTTCTTTTCCCCGTGGGTCATCGCCATCCCAGGCATCGCCCTGATGATTCTGGTGCTGGGCATCAATCTGGTCGGCGACGGCCTGCGCGATCTGATCCTGCCCGATGGCCGCAACTGAGACTGATAGAGGAGTACCGGACATGGCACTACTCCATGTTGAAAACCTGCGGGTGGACATTCCCATGGGCCATAACCCGACAGCGGATGACATGCTGCATGCGGTGCGCGGCCTGGATTTTCAGGTCGAGCGCGGCGAGATGCTGTGCATTGTCGGAGAGTCCGGCTGCGGCAAATCCCTGACCTCGCTGGCACTCATGGACCTGCTGCCCCGCAAGGCCAAGCGCACCGCCAGCCGACTGACACTGGACGGCATCGACCTGCTCGGCCAGAGCGAGCGAAGCATGTGCGATCTGCGCGGCAACCGCCTGGCGATGATCTTCCAGGAGCCCATGACCGCGCTGAACCCGGCCTACAGCATTGGCGACCAGCTCAGTGAAGTGCTGACCCGGCACCGCAAGGTGTCGCGCAAGGATGCGCTGGCCCGCGCCGCGCAAATGCTGGAAAAGGTCGGCATCAGCAATGCCGGCGAGCGTCTGCGTCAGTACCCGCATCAACTCTCCGGGGGGTTGCGCCAGCGGGTGATTATCGCCATGGCGTTGATGTGCGAGCCCGACCTGATCATCGCTGACGAGCCGACCACCGCACTGGACGTGACCATTCAGGCGCAAATCCTGCGCCTGATCCGCGATATTCAGAAAGAACTGGGGCTGGCGGTGATCTTTATCACCCACGACCTTGGCCTGGTGGCCCGCATCGCCGACCGGGTGGCCGTGATGTATGCCGGGGAAATCGTCGAAAGCGCTCCCGCCCGACAACTCTTCGAGAACCCGCGGCATCCGTACACCCGTGGCCTGCTGGCCAGCATCCCGATTCCAGGGCGGACCAAACCGGGCGAAGCGCTGGGCTCGATTCCCGGTCTGGTGCCGAGCCTTGTGGGTGAACAACACGGGTGTGCCTTTCGCAATCGTTGCGAGCATACCGTCCAGGCGTGTGCCCGGGACGTGCCCGAAGTGCAACAGGACGGACATATGGCGCGCTGCCTGCTGGCGGCTTCTGGGCCGAAACCGATACTGATCAAAGAGAGTGCCCGGTCATGAAAAAAGACATCGCTCTGGAGCTGTGCGATATCCGTCGCGAGTTCCGTATCAGCAAAGGCTTTTTCAAACCTGCCGCCACACTGAAAGCGGTTGATGGCGTATCACTGCGCCTGATGCGCGGTGAAACCCTCGGTCTGGTGGGTGAGTCCGGTTGCGGCAAAAGCACCCTGGCCAAGATCCTGCTCGGCCTGCTACAGCCCACTCAAGGCGACGTGCTGGTCAATGGCAAACATCTGGCAGCGACAGATCGCAAGGAGATGTCCCGGCGTATCCAGCCGATCTTCCAGGATCCGTATTCATCGCTGAACCCCCGCAAGACCCTGCGCGAAATCATCACCCTGCCGTTGATCGTCCACGACATCGGCACGGCCACCGAGCGCCGCAAGAAAACCGAACAAATGCTGGATGTAGTCGGCCTTCCCAAGCGCGTGATCGATAGCTATCCAGCCCAGTTATCCGGCGGCCAGCGCCAGCGCGTGGCGATTGCCAGGGCGCTGGTCATGCGTCCTGATGTGTTGATCTGCGACGAGCCGACTTCGGCGCTGGACGTGTCAGTGCAGGCGCAGATCCTCAATCTGTTGCAAGACCTCAAGCGCGAATTCGGCCTGACCTATCTGCTGATCAGCCACAACCTGGCGGTTATCGAGCACCTCGCCGATCGGGTGGCCGTGATGTATCTGGGGCGTATTGTCGAAGAACGCACCCGCCAGTCGCTGTTCGCCGAACCCGGCCATCCGTATACCCGCGCATTGCTCGATTCGGTGCTGACCCCCGATCCGCGCTTGGGCATTCCAGACATCGGCCTGCACGGCGCCTTCCCCAACCCGATGTCCCCGCCATCCGGCTGCACCTTTCACCCGCGCTGCCCGAACTGCATGGACCGTTGCAAAACGGCCTATCCGGCCAACGATCCAATTATCGGCGGCAACGTACGTTGCCACCTGCACGACAATCCCACCCAAACACTGGAGCTTGTCCACTCATGAGTCGTTCCCAGGCCATCAGCAACACCCTCGAACAGTTCGACAACGGTGCTTTTTTCAACCTGCTCGAACGTAGTGTCGCCCTGCCCACCGAAAGCCAGGCGCAAGACAGCCAACCTGAGTTGTATCGCTACCTCAACGAGTTCATCACTCCGCATGTCGAGGCGCTGGGTTTCAGCGTAAAAATCTACGACAACCCGGTAGCGGAACGCGGACCATTCATGATCGCCACGCGCATTGAACACCCGCAGCTGCCCACCGTACTCAGCTATGGTCATGGTGATGTGGTGCGCGGCTATGCGGCACAATGGCGTGAAGGCTTGTCACCGTGGCAAGTCACCGTCGAAGGTGATCGCTGGTACGGGCGCGGCACCGCCGATAACAAAGGCCAGCACCTGATCAACATCACCGCGCTGGAGCAGACCCTCAAGGCCCGCGAAGGCAAGCTCGGCTTCAACGTCAAACTGCTGCTGGAAATGGGCGAAGAAGAAGGTTCCCCCGGCCTCAATGCGTTCTGTGCCGCCCACCGCAAGGAGCTGGCGGCGGATATCTTCATCGCCTCGGACGGCCCGCGTCTGGCCGCAACACGGCCTACCATTTTTCTAGGCTCACGCGGGGTGTTCAACTTCGAGCTGGCGGTCAATCTGCGCGAAGGCGCGCACCACTCCGGTAATTGGGGCGGGCTGCTGGCCAATCCCGGCATCATCCTGGCCAACGCCATCGCCAGCATGATCGACGAACATGGCCGGGTAAAAGTCGAGGGCTTGCAGCCCAGCGCACTGCCGGATTCGGTGCGACAGGCGCTGGCCGACATCGAAGTCGGTGGCGGGCCGGATGATCCGCAAATCGACGCCAACTGGGGCCACCCGGATCTGTCGCTGAGCGAGAAAGTCTTTGGCTGGAATACCCTCGATGTCATTGCCTTCAAGACCGGTAATCCAGACGCCCCGGTGCATGCAATCCCCGGCAAGGCCAACGCTCACTGCCATATCCGCTTTGTGGTAAACAGCGATTACACGACCTTTATCCCCGCCGTGCGCGCTCACCTGGATGCCCATGGTTTCAACAATGTCGAGGTCACGCAAAGCCGCATCGATGTCATGCACGCCACCCGGCTGGACCCGCAAAGCCCATGGGTGAACTGGGCGCTTGACTCGTTGACGCAAACCACCGGAAAGAAACCGGCGCTGCTGCCCAATCTTGGCGGCTCCTTGCCCAACGACGTGTTTGCCGACGTGCTCGGCCTGCCGACCTTGTGGGTGCCGCATTCGTACCCGGCCTGTTCACAACATGCGCCCAACGAGCACTTGCTGGCACCGGTGGTCAAAGAAAGTCTGCAGATCATGGCCGGGCTGTTCTGGGACCTGGGCAACGATGCGGCACGTCTGAGCGAGGAACATCGGGCACGGGAGCGTGCGCAATGAGCGAGACCCACCAACAAGCGCTGGACTGGCTCGCCGGCCAGCGCCCCGCCATGGAGTCGTTGTTGCAGCGTCTGGTCGATACCGACTCCAACAGCTATGACAAGGCGGGGGTCGATGCCGTAGGCGCATTGCTCGCAGCGGAACTGGAGGCCGACGGTATCGAGCTCAAGCGGATGCCGGTCGAAGGTTTTGGCGACGTACTGCTTGCCCAAGTGCCCGGCGAGGCTGGCAAGCCGGTGCTGTTGCTGGGCCATCGCGACACGGTATTCCCCAAGGGCACGACCACCACCCGTGGCTTCAGCCGCGATGGCGACCTCGCCTACGGCCCCGGCGTAGCCGACATGAAAGGTGGGTTGGTGCTCAACTGCTTCGCCCTCAAGGCACTCAAGCGCGCCGGTCCTTTGCCCTGCCCGGTGCAGGTGCTCTATACCGGTGACGAAGAAATCGGCTCTGGCAGCGCTCGCAGGCATATCGAAAGCGCCGCCAAATCAGCCCGCGCCGTACTCAATACCGAGCCGGGACGGGCCAGCGGCAATGTGGTCAGCGCCCGTAAAGGCGGGGCCACACTGGTCATCGAAGTCAGTGGCCGCGCTGCGCACTCCGGCGTCAACCATGCCGACGGGGCCAGCGCCATCGAGGCACTGGCCCGAAAGATCGTCAAACTGCATGCCCTGACCGATTACCCCGCAGGCATCACCACCAATATCGGGCTGATCGCCGGCGGCACCTCCAGCAACACTGTCGCGCCCAACGCCTCGGCCAAGCTGGATGTACGGTTTATCGAGTCGCAACACTGGGAGCAGATATTCGCCGCCATCCAAGGCATCGTCGCTGAAGAGGAACTGCCCGGCACGAGCGCCATCCTCAAGGAAGCGACGACCTTCCTGCCGATGGAAGCACGGCACAGCGAGCAACTGCTGCACATCTATCAACAACAAGCACTGGCGCTAGGCTTCAGTGTCGAGGGCGAATTCACCGGCGGCTGCGCCGATTCCGGGTTCACCGCCAGCTTGGGCATTCCAACCCTGTGTGGCCTCGGGCCGGTGGGTGGCAAAGTCCACACCGATCGTGAATACCTGGAACTGGACACGTTGGTTCCACGCGCCCAGGCCTTGGTGGCAACCATTCTGGCCGTCGGCGAGAACCGTTGAGGCAATGAGCCTCTACCCATCACCGGGAGTACTTTCATGCATACGATTTCGCAATCCGCAGTCTGGATAAAAGCGCCATTAACGGATGTGGGTGTCGTTATTGTCACCAGTGCCGAACTGCCCGAATACTTCATCGACACGTTGCAGCTGGCGATCAAGGACTGGGACCAGGTGGCCTATCTGGTCGTCAAGCAGTCGCATGAGTTCATGCTCGACTGGCTCAGAGCCGGGTTTCAGGCATCGGAATCGAATCCATCCAGCCTGTGTCATGCCAGCCAGTTGCTGCGCTCAGTATCGAAAGGCTGCTACCTGCTTGATGTCGAAGTCAGCCCATTGCCCAGCCTGACTTGGCTGGGATCTGTCTGCGGCCACACATTGCGCTTCGTTAAACTGGGTAAGGTCGAGTTAACCGATGCCGCGATGGATAAGCAGGTGGAGAAGATCTTGTCGGTGGCCAGGGACCTGGCAAAAAGTGTCTTGCAAGAGCGCTATAGCGCCTGATGGGGCCGGGTCCCGCGCTGCTCAGCAAGTGCAACATTGAACCTGTGGCAAGGGAGCTTGCTCCCCGCCACAGCTTACTCACCGCTAGCGCTAACGCTTGACGGACTTGAAGCGCAATCATCCGTTGCGGAACAGGAAGCTATAGGCGTTCAGCGCGGGAACCCCGCCCAAATGCGCATAAAGCACTTTCGAGCCTTCAGGGAACTCACCACGACGCACCATATCAATCATCCCGTGCATGGATTTACCTTCATACACCGGGTCTGTCAGTACGCCCTCAAGGCTCGCGCACAGTCGGATAGCTTCCAGCGTGCCGTCGTTGGGCAAGCCATATTCCGGGTAGGCGAAGCGCGTATCGAGGACCACGTCCTCTTCAGTGATCTCCCGACCCAGCTCCACCAGCTCAGCGGTGTGCCGAGCAATGCGCAAAATCTGTGCCTTGGTCTGCTCCGGTTTGGCCGAGGCGTCGATACCGATGACGTTCTTCGAGCGGCCGTCGGCAGCGAAACCGACCACCATGCCGGCCTGGGTACTACCGGTCACCGAACAGACCACAATGTAATCAAACTTGAAGCCCAGTTCTTTTTCCTGCTGCCGTACCTCTTCGGCGAAACCCACGAACCCGAGGCCGCCGTAGGGATGCTCGGAACACCCCGCCGGGATCGGGAATGGCTTGCCACCTCGCTCGATCACGTCGCTCATGGCCTTCTCCCAACTGGGACGAATGCCGATGTCAAACCCGGCGGCGTCCAGACGTACCTCTGCACCCATGATCCGGGACATCTCGATATTGCCCACTCGGTCATACACCGCATCGGAGTAGTTCACCCAGTTTTCCTGCACCAGTACGCACTTCATGCCCAGGTGAGCAGCGACGGCGGCTACCTGGCGGGTCTGGTTCGACTGGATTCCGCCGATGGAAACCAGGGTATCGCAGCCTTGCTCAAGCGCTTCGGGAATCAGGTATTCAAGCTTGCGGGTTTTGTTCCCGCCGAAGGCCAGGCCACTGTTGCAGTCTTCACGCTTAGCATACAACTGCACCTTGCCGCCCAAATGTTCGCTGAGACGCTTCAAGGGGGTGATGGGAGAGGGACCAAAGGTCAGCGGATAACGTTCGAAACGATTCAGGTTCATGACTCTGCTCCTTGTGTATTGAATATCCAAGCACCAGGCCGAAAGACAAAGGCTGCCTTCCAGGCTATTTCAGGGGGGCTTCGATGAGTTCAATATTAAGAAGAATATGAAAAATATGTGTTGCAAGTTTAAGGTACTTAAAGAACTATTATTTACGCAAACAATTACAGAACATACTTTAGTTGTTCGGGAAGAGAGATGAGCGCAACAAATAATCACAAGAAGCCTGAAGAAACAGCTGCGGCGCCGCAACCGCTTGATCGAACCGACCGAGCGATTCTCAAGACCCTGCAGCGCGATGCCTCCATCTCCAATGTGGCGCTTGCAGAGAAGGTGAAACTGAGCGCGCCGGCTTGCCTCAGGCGCGTCGAACGGCTCAAGCAGGCCGGCCTGATCAAGGGCATCGTCGCATTGCTGGACAGTGAGGCGCTGGACGCGGGAATGGTGGTGTTGATCGGCGTGGTACTGGACCGCTCCACACCGCAATCCTTTGCAGATTTCGAAGCGGCCGCACAAAAGGTATCCGGCTGTATGGAATGCCATGTGGTGACGGGAGAATTCGACTATTTCATGTTGCTGCGAACCAAGGACAGCCACAGCTTCAATCGACTGCATGCCGAACAGTTGCTTTACCTGCCCGGTGTTCGGCAGATCCGCTCGTTCATGGGGTTGCGCCAGGTCTTGTCGACGACCCACATACCCATTTGATGCTCATATCCGCCGAGGGGCAGCACCTGCTATATCACGGCCGTGCCGTTTGCTGGGCTGCTGATGGATTGTGATGAAACGCCATAAACGAAAAAAGCGGCCAAAGGCCGCTTATTCGGTAGCTTCCAGGCGTTCAGTGGGCCTAAGTGGAAGCGAATATGGCGCAGCGGACGGGACTCGAACCCGCGACCCCCGGCGTGACAGGCCGGTATTCTAACCGACTGAACTACCGCTGCGCGTAACATTGAAAGCTTGGTGGGTGATGACGGGATCGAACCGCCGACATTCTGCTTGTAAGGCAGACGCTCTCCCAGCTGAGCTAATCACCCTTCACTTTCGATGCGGGGCGCATTCTCTCACAAATTTTCGTAACGTGCTGATTTAATTAACTATTCAGCAAAAAATGTGATTAACGTGCACCGCAGGAACTGCAAACAGCAAAAAGCCCGCGTTAGCGGGCTTTCTGTGGTGATCTGGCGTTCAGTGTTCCAGATTACCGAATATGGCGCAGCGGACGGGACTCGAACCCGCGACCCCCGGCGTGACAGGCCGGTATTCTAACCGACTGAACTACCGCTGCGCGTAACACTTTGGAGCGAATGGTGGGTGATGACGGGATCGAACCGCCGACATTCTGCTTGTAAGGCAGACGCTCTCCCAGCTGAGCTAATCACCCTTCGCTTTCGGTGTGGCGCGCATTCTACGGAGCGTCCTCAAAGCTGGCAAGCACTTTTTAATTTAATTTTTTCAGGCCTTCCAAAGGCTTAGCGAAGGGTTGGCCTATGGCGCCGCGAAGAGAATAATGCCCCCCTTTGTATAAAGGAGAGACTCACCCCATGTGGTTCAAAAACCTGCTTATCTATCGCCTGACCCAAGATCTGCCTTTTGATGCCGAGGCGTTGGAAACTGCACTGGCCAGCAAACTGGCGCGTCCATGTGCAAGCCAGGAGTTGACCACTTACGGTTTCGTCGCGCCGTTCGGTAAAGGCGAAGACGCACCTCTGGTGCACATCAGCCAGGATTTCCTGCTGATCGCCGCACGCAAGGAAGAACGCATCCTGCCAGGCAGCGTCGTACGCGATGCCCTGAAAGAAAAGGTCGAAGAGATCGAAGCCGAACAAATGCGCAAGGTCTATAAAAAGGAACGGGACCAGCTCAAGGATGAAATCATCCAGGCGTTTCTGCCTCGCGCGTTCATTCGTCGCTCGTCCACCTTCGCTGCCATCGCACCGAAACAGGGTCTGATCCTGGTCAACTCCGCCAGCCCGAAACGCGCCGAAGACCTGCTCTCCACCCTGCGCGAAGTCCTCGGCTCGCTGCCGGTGCGCCCACTGACCGTGAAAACCGCACCCACCGCCATCATGACCGACTGGGTCAAGACTCAGAAAGCCGCCGACGATTTCTTCGTGCTGGATGAATGCGAGCTGCGCGACACTCACGAAGATGGCGGCATTGTGCGTTGCAAGCGTCAGGACCTGACCAGCGACGAAATCCAGTTGCACTTGAACACCGGCAAGGTGGTGACCCAACTGTCGCTGGCCTGGCAGGACAAGCTGTCTTTCGTGCTCGACGACAAAATGGTGGTCAAGCGCCTGAAATTCGAAGACTTGCTGCAGGATCAGGCGGAACAGGACGGCGGCGACGAGGCCCTCGGCCAACTGGACGCCAGCTTCACGCTGATGATGTTGACGTTTGGCGAGTTCCTGCCGGCGCTGGTAGAAGCGTTGGGTGGTGAAGAGATGCCTCAGGGGATCTGACAGCCCAATGATTACCCTTGTGGGAGCGAGCCTGCTCGCGATGGCAGAGTGACAGTTACCGACAGGTTGTCTGATACTCCGCTATCGCGAGCAGGCTCGCTCCCACAGTGTTTTTGTGGTGCTACTTAATAATAAGGATCAGGTCATGCGCGCACTGGCTGCATTGAGTCGTTTTGTCGGCAATACCTTCGCTTACTGGGTGCTGTTTTTTGCCGTGCTGGCATTCTTGCTACCGCAATGGTTCGTCGACCTGAAAGTCGCCATCGTCCCCTTGCTGGGGCTGGTGATGTTCGGCATGGGCCTGGCGCTCAAGCTGGAGGACTTTGCCGAAGTGGGCCGTCATCCAGGGCGGGTGGTCCTGGGGGTGATTGCACAATTTGTCATCATGCCTGGCGTGGCGTGGCTGCTCTGCCAAGTATTCAGCCTGCCACCGGAGATTGCCGTCGGGGTGATTCTGGTGGGTTGCTGTCCGAGCGGCACCTCCTCCAATGTCATGACCTGGTTGGCCCGCGGCGACCTGGCTTTGGCCGTGTCGCTTTCGGCCATCACCACCCTGCTCGCGCCTTTGCTGACCCCGGCGCTGATCTGGCTGCTGGCTTCCGCCTGGTTGCCGGTGTCGTTCTCGGCGCTTTTCTGGTCGATCCTGCAGATCGTACTGCTGCCTATCGTGCTAGGCATCGTTGCTCAACGCCTGCTGGGAGAGCGGGTTCGTCACGCGGTGGAAGTGCTGCCGCTGATCTCGGTAGTGAGCATCGTGATCATTGTGGCGGCGGTAGTGGCGGCCAGTCAGGCGAAGATCGCCGAGTCCGGCCTGCTGATCATGGCGATCGTTATGCTGCATAACAGCTTCGGTTACCTGTTGGGTTACTTCACCGCTCGCCTGTTCGGGTTGCCACTGGCCCAGCGCAAGACCTTGTCGCTGGAGGTAGGCATGCAAAACTCCGGTCTGGGCGCAGCCCTGGCCAGTGCGCATTTCTCGCCGCTGGCGGCGGTGCCCAGCGCGCTGTTCAGCGTCTGGCACAATATCTCCGGGGCGCTGCTCTCGACGTATTTCCGCCGTATGAGCGAAAAGCAGGACCGTGAACTGCTCGCCCGCCAAGCGGCGGACTGAAAGACAGACTTGATCGAGTGGTCAATAATGGGCAATCTATATGCCCATCGCGGGGACGACCCCGCCACTCGATCGACCTAAATCCGGGGACGACCCCATCCATCGATGGAGGTGTGTGATGTCCTGGATCATTCTGTTTTTTGCCGGCCTGTTCGAAGTCGGTTGGGCTGTCGGCCTGAAGTACACCGACGGTTTCAGCCGCCCGCTCCCTACCGTATTGACCGTTGCGGCCATGGCTATCAGCCTTGGCCTGCTGGGCCTTGCGATGAAGGAGTTGCCCCTGGGCACGGCCTATGCTATCTGGACCGGTGTCGGTGCCGTGGGCACGGTGATTGCCGGAATCATTCTGTTTGGTGAATCCATGGCGCTGGTTCGGCTGGCCAGTGTGGCGTTGATCGTTGCCGGGTTGATCGGACTTAAGGCCAGCGCCTGAGCTCACCTGCAGGAACAATCTCTGTAGACATCTAGGCTTGTAGGGCTAGACCTGTGGGAGCAAGGCTTGCCCGCGAGGCGGTCTCAAGGACGCTATCGCGAGCAAGCTTTGCTCTCACATACCAACTTTCACAAGGCGTCTCTCGTTATCTGACAGCCCCGCGCAACTCCCCCACCAACGCCTGCAACTTCGCCGGTTCCGCCACCTCAACGGCGACCGCCGGCCCCGCCACCAACGTCACCCGCGACCACAACCGGCGAAACAGCCCCTTGTTCGGGTCACGACTGAAGAAACTGCCCCACAATCCCTGCAACGCCAGGGGAATCACCGGCACGGGGGTTTCCTGAAGAATGCGCGTCAGTCCGCCCTTGAACTCATTGATCTCACCATCGGCCGTCAATTTTCCTTCGGGGAAGATACACACCAACTCGCCGTTCTGCAGGTATTGAGCGATGCGCGTAAAGGCGCTTTCGTAGATATGAATGTCTTCCTGGCGCCCGGCAATCGGAATCGTCCCGGCGGTGCGAAAGATGAAATTGAGCACTGGCAGGTTGTAGATCTTGTAGTACATCACGAAGCGAATCGGCCGACGCACCGCGCCACCGATCAGCAACGCGTCAACGAAGGACACGTGATTGCAGACCAGCAGTGCGGCGCCTTCATCGGGAATCGCATCCAGGTTGCGATGTTCCACGCGGTACATGGAATGGCTCAGCAGCCAGATCATGAAACGCATGCTGAACTCAGGGACGATTTTGAAGATGTAGGTGTTCACGCCAATGTTCAGCAGTGACACCACCAGGAACAGCTGGGGAATCGACAGTTCCAGCAAGCCCAGCAGGACAATGGAGACAATCGCCGAGACCACCATGAACAGCGCGTTGAGAATGTTGTTGGCGGCGATGACCCGCGCCCGCTCATTCTCGGCGGTGCGCGACTGGATCAGTGCGTACAGCGGCACGATGTAGAAACCACCAAAGACACCGAGCCCGAGGATGTCGATCAGCACCAGCCAGGCGTGGCCGAAACCGAGCACTTCGAGCCAGCCGTAGCCCTCGGCGCTGCCAGGAATTCCGCCGGAATGCCACCACAACAGCAGCCCGAATACGGTCAGGCCGAACGAGCCGAAGGGAACCAGGCCGATCTCGACTTTACGCCCGGACAGCTTCTCGCACAGCATCGAACCCACGGCGATCCCCACCGAGAACACCGTCAGGATCAAGGTCACCACGGTTTCATCACCGTGCATCCAGTCCTTGGCGTAGGCCGGGATCTGTGTCAGATAAATCGCCCCGACAAACCAGAACCACGAGTTGCCGACAATGGAGCGGGACACCGCAGGGGTTTGTCCCAGGCCCAGTTTAAGCGTGGCCCAGGACTGGCTGAAAATGTTCCAGTTCAGGCGCATCTGCGGTGAAGCTGCCGCCGCCCGCGGAATGCCGCGACTCGCCAGGTAACCGGCTACGGCGATAACGATAATCGACGTTGCCACGACCGGCGCGTAATGCGCCGAGGACATCATGATCCCAGCGCCGATAGTGCCCAAGAGGATCGCCAGGAATGTGCCCATCTCCACCAGGCCATTGCCGCCGACCAGTTCGTCCTCGCGCAGCGCTTGCGGCAGGATCGAATATTTCACCGGCCCGAACAGCGCCGACTGGGTACCCATGGCGAACAGCGCCGCCAGCATCAACCACAAGTGATCGAACAGGAAACCCACCGCGCCGATCGCCATGATGGCGATTTCGCCGAATTTGATCAGACGAATCAACGCATCCTTGGCGAATTTTTCCCCGAACTGCCCTGCCAGTGCCGAGAACAAGAAGAACGGCAAGATAAACAGCAGCGCACACAGATTGACCCAGATCGAGCGGTCGCCCTCGATGGTCAGCCGATAGAGAATCGCCAGGATCAACGACTGCTTGAACACGTTGTCGTTGAACGCGCCAAGGGACTGTGTGATGAAAAACGGCAGGAAACGCCGCGTGCGGAGCAAGGTGAACTGCGAGGGGTGACTCATCTTCCATGTTCCTGAGTGGCGTGGTCGCTTATTGGAATGAGGTTTTTCGATCCAGGCCACACATTACCTGTCTTTAACGATTATTTCGCCAGCCCCGCAATGCATGGCGACACGAACAGCTCACCGTGCCAGGCGCCGAGCACCGTGCGGCGGCCGACGATCAGCCACATCACCGCCAGCATCGCCACCAGTACACAACCGAACACAGTAAAAAAACCCAGGCTCAGCAAGCTCGCCAGCTTCAGCGTTGCCAGCGCATACACGCCCAAGGGGAAGGTAAAGCCCCACCACCCGAGGTTGAACGGGATGCCAGTGCGCAAATAGCGTGCGGTGATCAGCAGCGCCATCAGCATCCACCAGAACCCGAAGCCCCACAGGGTGATACCGGCCACCACGCCCACGCCGGCGGCGACTTCACCTAAGCCCGGCAAGCCATTGGCGGCAAAAATCAGCGGCGCATCGCCTCCCAGCAACAACATGCCCAGAGCACCGGTCCCGATCGGGCCGAGGGCCAGCCAGCTCGAGGCGGCCATGTTTTCGTGGGGTAGTTTGTGCAGGGCCATGCGCAGCAGCAGAATCGTCAGGATGCTGAACGCTACGGGTAGGGAAAATGCCCAGAGGATGTAGCTGGTGACCAGCATCACCAGTTGCGAATGAGCGTCTGCCAAGTGCGGTGCCAACAACCCGCCACTGGCGGCGGCGACTTCAGCGGCCACCACGGGCAATAGCCACACGGCGGTCATCTGATCGATCCGGTGTTCCTGGCGGGTGAACATCAAAAACGGAATCAGCACGCCGCAGGCCAAGGACATCGCCACGTCGATCCACCACAACGTTTCCGCCAGCGGCACCACGCCCTCGCCCCACCGTGGCAAACCGAATACCAACAAGCCATTGATGAGGGTCGCCAGCCCCATGGGGATGGTGCCGAAGAACATCGAAACCGTTGAATGACCGAAAATCCGCCGGGCCTCGTCGAAGAACAGCACCCAACGGGCGGTGTACAGCCCCGTGAACAACATGAACAACAGGACATTGAACAACCATAACCCTTCGGCCAGGAGGTGCAGGCCTGGGACATCCCCCGGCCATTGCGCCAGGGCCAGGGCCAATACGCCGGTGCCCATGACGACAGCAAACCAGTTAGGCGTGAACTGGCGAATGGCTTCCAATGGCCTGGGCAAATGACTGAGTGGGCGCAAACGGTTGGTTGCAGCACAGCATGGCATGGCGAACTCCTGCTCTGGGACGAGATAGAGCCATGCTAGATTCAAATCGAATATCTATATAACGGGTAATTTCTCTATATATTATCGATTATGCAAATATCGATCAGACGCTGCCCTCGGTCTCGATCACCAGAATTCGCGCTTCTCCCAATGGCTTGGCCAGATGTTCGGTGCCCACCGATGCATAGAAAATATCCCCCGCGCTCAGCAAGGTATCCTTTTCGATACCGTCTTCCCGATAGCACATCTGCACTTGCCCATCGAGCACCACGAAGACTTCCTGACCTTCATTGATGTGCCATTTGTAGGGCTGATCGGTCCAGTGCAGGCGCGTGGTAATGCCGTTCATGTTGGCGATATCCAACGCCGCCCAGGCGCGATCGCCAGTGAAGGATTTACTGCGGATGATGTTCAACTCAGATCGCCCCAAAGAAAACACATAGGCGCCAATGTTAACCCAAACCAGGCGCTGTTCGCGCCTGACGCGACAGCCCCAGCAAGGCAACGATCAACAGCACAATCAACACCGCCCCATAGCCATCGGTGGTCGGGATCAGCCCGTACACACGGGTCAGGCTCCCCGCCAACAGTGACGGCAGGCTGAACGCCAGGTAACTGAGGACATAAAACGCCGACATCAACCCGGCCCGCTCATGGGGCAAGGCCAACGGCATGATGCTGCGCAATGCTCCCAGAAAGCCCGCGCCGAAACCGCTGCCAGTGACCAGCGTGCCGACGAAGAACAATGGCAAGCTAGCAGCGTGCACTGCGAGCAATACCAGCGCCAGACCGACCATCAACAGGCTGGCGGCCAGGCGCAGCATTTTGTCGGCCACCTGGTTGCGCAGCGTGTAGATACTCAACGCTCCGGTGAGCGTCAGCACCGCCACCAGCGCGCCGCCAATCAAATTGGAGGTGGTTCCGGTTGCGACCCGCACCAATGACGGCGCCAGTGACAAGTAGAAGCCGCCCACCGCCCAGGCCACCAGGTTCAAGGGCAGTATCAGCCACAAGGCGCGCCGTGCCTGGATCGGCACATGCAAGGTGGGGCGCAAAGATCGCCAGGCACCCGGTTGCGGGCTGACGCTCTCGGCCAGAAACCAGAGGTAAATGGCCTGGATCAGGAACAATCCCAGCAGAATCCAGTACGTCAGTTGCAGGGGCAACGGCGCGAACTCGGCCAACATGCCACAGCCAAATGCTCCGCAAGCCATGCCCAGCAAGGGCGCGACGCTGGTGATCAGCGGACCTTGCCGACGATCGAAGTCCAGCAAGGCAGCGCCAAGCACACTGGTGGCCATGCCCGTAGCGAAGCCCTGAATCAACCGTGCACCGATCAACCAGGCGATACTGTCGGCGTTGATAAACAGCAGCATTGCCAGCATGTTGAGCAACAGCGCTACGAAAATCACCGGTTTGCGTCCCAGATAATCCGACAACGAACCTACGGTCAGCAAAGCCGCTAACAGACTGAACGCGTACACACCGAAAATCAGCGTCAGGACCCCAGGGGAAAATTGCATCTGTTCCTGGTAGAGGTGATACAGCGGGGTTGGCGCACTGGACGCTGCGAGGAAACCGAGCAGGGTGATCGCCAGGAATATCAAACTGGCACGAGTCGAAGCTGGACGGGACATGGGCACACTCCACAAGGCAATCCACAAAAGCTAATTTTTTGCTTTTGCGGAGTGTGCTATCGACGCGCGCTTAAAGCAAATTCTTTGTGTTAAGGTCCGATCCATGGCTATTAAAGAAGGTTTACGTCCCGGCGGCAGAAGCGCCCGGGTACAAGAGTCGATTCATTCGGCGGTTCGCAGCCTGCTCCAGGAGCAGGACCGCGCCACCCTGACCGTGCCGCAAATCGCGGCCCGCGCAGGCGTAACCCCGTCCACCATTTACCGGCGCTGGGGCGACCTGCCGGCATTGCTGGGCGACGTCGCGATTGCCCGCATGCGCCCGGACTGCGCACCGCTGGACACCGGCAGCCTGCGCGGGGATCTTCGCGCCTGGGCCGAACAGTACCTGGACGAAATGAGCTCCGAGCCCGGTCGCAACATGATGCGCGACATCCAGGCCTGCGCCACGCCGGGCTATTGCGTGGGAATCATCAGCGGCCAGTTGCAGACCATCCTGGATCGCTATCCTGACGAGCCAAACCCCGGGGTCGAGCGACTGATCAATGTGGTGGTCGCGCCGACGGTGTTTCGCATCCTCTTTGCCACCGCGCCGTTGGCGGTTGAGGAGTTGTATCGGTTGGTGGATATCGCGTTGGCCCAGTAATACCGCCATCGCGAGCAGGCTCGCTCCCACATTTGAGCAGTTGTGAATACAAAATCCATATTCGCCGAAGATCCAGTGTGGGAGCGAGCCTGCTCGCGATGAGGCCGACCAGCACACCCCATGCCCCATTGCTGAGCGCAACCGGCGATACCTCGACACGCCTCGACCTTGGTCGACACTGACGAACCCGAGCGGGCATGCGAGACTGTTCTGCCGGGCACTGCCCCCGGGGTCTTTCGTTCAGGAGCTTCCATGTCGTTGTCCAGCGGGCTGATTGCCGTTGTTGCCCTGGCCTATATGGCCATCCTGTTCGCCATCGCCTTCTACGGCGACCGGCGCAGCACACCGTTGCCCCCTCGGGTGCGGGCGTGGGTCTACAGCCTGTCGCTGGCGGTCTATTGCACCAGCTGGACATTTTTTGGCGCGGTGGGCCAGGCTGCCGAACAACTCTGGTCATTCCTGCCGATTTACCTCGGGCCGATCCTGTTGCTGGTGCTGGCCCCGTGGGTCTTGCAGAAAATGGTGATGATCAGCAAGCAGGAAAACATCACCTCCATCGCTGACTTCATCGCCGCCCGCTATGGCAAATCCCAGTCCCTGGCGATTGTGATTGCCCTGATTTGCCTGGTGGGTGTGTTGCCGTACATTGCCTTGCAGCTCAAGGGCATCGTGCTCGGGGTGAACCTGCTCATCGGCGCCGGGGCCGACACCACGGGCACCCGCGCCCAGGACACGGCGCTGATCGTTTCACTGATCCTCGCGCTGTTCACCATCGTGTTCGGCACCCGCAACCTGGACGCCACCGAGCACCACCGAGGCATGGTATTGGCCATTGCCTTTGAATCGCTGGTCAAGCTGTTCGCCTTCCTTGCCGTTGGCGCCTTTGTCACGTACGGGCTCTACGACGGATTCGACGATCTGTTCAACCAGGCGATGCTCGCGCCGCGGCTGGAGCAATACTGGAAAGAAACCATCAACTGGCCGTCCATGGTGGTGCAGACCGGGGTGGCGATGATGGCGATCATCTGCTTGCCGCGGCAGTTTCACGTGACCGTGGTCGAGAACATCGAGCCCCAGGACCTGCGCCTGGCCAAGTGGGTGTTCCCCGCCTACCTGGCCCTGGCGGCGTTGTTCGTGGTGCCCATCGCCCTCGCCGGGCAAATGATGCTGCCCGACTCGGTGCTGCCGGATTCATTCGTCATCAGCCTGCCGTTGGCCCAGGCCCACCCGGCGCTGGCGGTGCTTGCGTTCATTGGCGGCGCCTCGGCGGCCACCGGCATGGTCATCGTGGCGAGTGTCGCGCTCTCCACCATGGTGTCCAACGACATGCTGCTGCCTTGGCTGTTGCGCCGCAACAACGCCGAGCGGCCCTTTGAAGTGTTTCGCCAGTGGATGCTGTCGGTTCGCC
The DNA here is from genome assembly GCF_031570495.1 of Pseudomonas sp. JL2. Lineage (NCBI taxonomy): Bacteria > Pseudomonadati > Pseudomonadota > Gammaproteobacteria > Pseudomonadales > Pseudomonadaceae > Pseudomonas > Pseudomonas sp. JL2. The sequence continues at coordinate 88,142 of NZ_JAKUDH010000020.1, read as the reverse complement.
GGGTGAGCATTGTGGTGATCCTGCTGCTGGCCTATGTCAGCTACCGCCTGCTGGGGTCGACGGCGAGCCTGGCGACCATCGGCCAGATCGCCTTCGCCGCCGTGACCCAACTGGCGCCTGCCATGCTCGGCGCGCTGTACTGGAAACAGGCCAACCGTCGCGGGGTGTTCGCCGGCCTCGCCATGGGGATTTTCCTGTGGTTCTACACCTTGGTGTTGCCGATCGCGGCCCACAGCCTGGGCTGGTCGCTGAACAGTTTCCCGGGGCTTGCGTGGCTGCATGGCAACCCCTTGAACCTGCCGATTTCACCGCTGACCCAAGGGGTCGTGTTATCCCTGGCCGGTAACTTCACCCTGTTTGCCTGGATCTCCGTGCTGTCGCGCACCCGCGTGTCGGAACACTGGCAGGCCGGACGCTTCATCGGCCAGGAAATCAGCGCCCGCCCCAACCCCCGCTCGATGCTGGCGGTGCACATAGATGACCTGTTGCAACTGGCCGCGCGCTTCGTTGGCGAAGAACGGGCGCGCCAGAGTTTCATTCGCTTTGCCTACCGCCAGGGCAAAGGCTTCAACCCGAACCAGAATGCCGACAGCGAATGGATCGCCCACACCGAACGGCTCCTGGCGGGCGTGCTGGGGGCTTCGTCGACGCGCGCGGTAGTAAAAGCCGCGATTGAAGGTCGGGAGATGCAGTTGGAGGATGTGGTCCGAATCGCGGATGAAGCCTCGGAAGTGCTGCAATTCAACCGTGCACTGCTGCAAGGTGCCATCGAAAACATCACCCAAGGCATCAGCGTGGTCGATCAGTCCCTCAGGCTGGTGGCCTGGAACCGCCGATACCTGGAGCTGTTCAACTATCCGGACGGTTTGATCAGTGTGGGTCGGCCCATCGCCGACATCATCCGCTACAACGCCGAGCGCGGCCTTTGTGGCCCGGGCGAAGCAGAGGTCCATGTCGCTCGACGCCTGCACTGGATGCGCCAGGGCCGTGCACACACCTCTGAACGGCTGTTTCCCAATGGTCGGGTGATCGAGCTGATCGGCAACCCCATGCCCGGCGGCGGTTTTGTCATGAGTTTTACCGACATCACCGCTTTCCGCGAAGCCGAACAGGCCCTGACGGAAGCCAATGAAGGATTGGAGCAACGGGTGGCGGAACGCACCCGGGAACTGTCGCAACTGAACATGGCCCTGACCGAAGCCAAAGGCACCGCCGAGTCGGCCTACCAATCCAAGACACGGTTCCTGGCAGCAGTCAGTCATGACCTGATGCAGCCGCTCAACGCCGCACGCCTGTTCTCCGCAGCGCTGTCCCATCAGCACGACGCCTTGCCGAGCGAGGCACGGCAACTGGTGCACCACCTGGACAGTTCGCTGCGCTCGGCCGAAGACCTGATCACCGACCTGCTGGACATTTCCCGCCTGGAAAACGGCAAGATCAACCCTGACCGCAATCCATTTGCCCTCAACGAACTGTTCGATACCCTGGGCGCCGAGTTCAAGGTACTGGCCCAGGAACAAGGCCTCAAATTCCGGGTGCGGGGCTCACGACTACGGGTCGACAGCGACATCAAGTTGCTACGTCGTGTGTTGCAGAACTTCCTCACCAATGCCTTCCGCTATGCCAAAGGCCCGGTACTGCTGGGCGTTCGCCGTCGCAATGGCGAATTGTGCCTGGAGGTGTGGGATCGCGGCCCGGGCATCGCCGAAGACAAACTGCAGGTCATTTTCGAAGAGTTCAAACGTCTCGACAGCCATCAGACCCGTGCGGAAAAAGGCCTGGGCCTGGGCCTGGCGATCGCCGACGGGCTGTGCCGCGTGCTGGGTCACACCTTGCGGGTGCGTTCCTGGCCGGGGCGCGGCAGTGTCTTCAGCGTCAGCGTACCGCTGGCCCAGGCGCAGACTGCCTTGCCCAAGCCCGCAGCCGAACTCAACGGTCATTTACCAAAAGGCGCCCAGGTGCTGTGTGTCGATAACGAAGACAGCATTCTGATCGGCATGAACAGCCTGCTCACTCGCTGGGGCTGCCAGGTGTGGACGGCGCGCAACCGCCAGGAGTGCGAGCGTTTGCTCAGCGAGGGAGGCCGACCGCAACTGGCCCTGGTGGATTTTCACCTGGACAATGGAGAAACCGGAACCGAGCTGATGGCCTGGTTACGCAGCCGTATGGGTGAACCGATACCAGGCGTGGTGATCAGCGCCGATGGCCGCCCCGAGACGGTGGCGCAGGTGCATGCGGCGGGTCTGGACTACTTGGCCAAACCGGTGAAACCGGCCGCATTGAGGGCGTTGTTGAGTCGGCATTTGCCGTTGTAGAGAATCGATTTCCCACTGTCAGGCACACACTGCCTGGCATCAAGCCCAGGTTTTTACATCAAGCCTGAGGCTTTTCGGTCTCTTCAGGCAGTTCGGGCAGCCCATCGACATCGGTCATTGCCCGTTCGAGCAGTTCGGCTGGCAGGCTTTTGCTGGCCCGGGCGCCGAGCAATTTGAGTTGTTCGCTGCGGCTGATCAGATTGCCACGCCCTTCTGTGAGTTTGTTGCGCGCCGCACTGTAGGCTTTGTCCAGTTGCTGCAAACGGCTGCCTATTTCGTCCAGGTCCTGAATGAACAGTACGAACTTGTCGTACAGCCACCCTGCCCGCTCGGCGATTTCCCGGGCGTTCTGACTCTGGCGCTCCTGTTTCCACAAGCTGTCGATCACCCGCAACGTCGCCAATAGCGTCGTCGGGCTGACGATCACGATGTTGCGGTCGAAGGCTTCCTGGAACAGGTTCGGTTCGGCTTGCAGCGCGGCAGAAAACGCGGCCTCGATCGGTACGAACAACAACACGAAATCCAGGCTGTGCAAACCATCCAGGCGCTTGTAATCCTTGCCGGCCAGACCTTTGACGTGGGCCCGCAAAGAGACCACGTGCTGCTTGAGAGCGAGGTGGCCGATGCTGTCGTCCTCGGCGGCCACATATTGTTGATAGGCCGTAAGACTGACCTTGGAATCCACCACCACCTGCTTGTCGCCGGGCAGGTAAATCAGCACGTCCGGCTGGAACCGTTCGCCGTCCGGGCCCTTGAGGCTGACCTGGGTCTGATACTCGCGGCCCTTCTCCAGGCCGGCGTGTTCAAGCACCCGCTCCAGAATCAGCTCACCCCAGTTACCCTGGGTCTTCTGGCCTTTGAGGGCACGGGTCAGATTGGTCGCTTCATCGCTCAGGCGCAGGTTCAGCTGTTGCAGCCGTTCCAACTCCTTGCCCAGGGAGAAGCGTTCCCGCGCCTCGGCTTGATAGCTTTCCTCGACACGTTTTTCAAAGGATTGGATGCGCTCCTTCAGCGGGTCGAGCAACTGCCCCAACCGCTGCTGACTGGTTTCCGCGAAGCGTTGCTCACGCTCATCGAAGATTTTTCCTGCCAGCTCGGCGAACTGTGCCCGCAACTCGTCTCGCGAACCTTGCAGGTCGTCCAGACGTTGCTGATGACTTTCCTGTTGCTCACGCAGTTCGGCATGCAACGAAGCCGCCTGGGCATCGAGACGCCGCAGTTCCGCTTCTTTTCCGGCACGCTCCAAGTTCCAGGCGTGGGCTGCGTCTCGGGCATTGTCGCGTTCGATCTGCAACAACTCGACTTCGCGACAAGCGGCGGCAAGCTCGGCTTGCCGGGCGGCGTTGGCCTGGCCCAGGTCGCTGATTTCATCGCGGCACGCATCGAGCTGGGCGTTCAAACCGTCGTGGGCCATGTGGGCGGTGGCCAGACGCTCCTCCATTAACGCGAGTTCGGTTTGCGCGGCGCTGGCCTGGCGTTGCAGGTGCCAGGCCAGGGCGAGCAACGGCACCGCAGCACCCGCCAGGCCAAACAACAGGCTGGTCAAATCCATAGCCATGACAATTCCCGCCGATGAAATAAAGCCCGCAGGTTAACCAAGCGGCCAGGGGATGCCCAGCTCAGTCTTCGATTTCACCCAGCGCCTGGCGCGCACGATGATCCCCGGCCCTGGCAGCCTGACGCAGCAGATCCTGGCCAATACGGCGATCGCGCGCGTTCCCGCACTCACGGCACATCAGCTGACCGAGGCGACTTTGCGCAGCTACCACGCCTTCCCGGGCTGGTTGCTTGAGTAAACGGCCGGCCAAGTGTTTGACACTGGTGTTTTCCCCAAGGCGCGGGCTGTCGAGCAGCCATTCGGCCACGCGCATCGAAATGCGTTTGGGTGGGGTAACACCGGCGGGTGTGGAGGTAACAGGATTTGATACTGAGCGAAACTTCATAAAGCACTGTGGGACAGATCAGGAAGGCGCGCCACTCTACTCCTTTTTTCGCACGGGTAAAGTCGAAAAAATCCGGCACGCCCGTGCTAGAGCAAGCGCTTGGGACAATCCACAGAAGCTGTGGATAACTCAGTGGACAACCCCCCCTGAAGTCGCCGTAAGCCCTGTGGAACGGGGCCTGCGCTCAAACTGACGATTTTTTCACCAGTAAAAAAAAGCGATGTTTTTCATTGACTTAAATTTTGGATACAGGCACCCACCCCAGATTGTTTCCACATGACAATACGGTGACAACCACCGCATCGAGTGTGCACAAGTAACACGTGAAATGGTTATATGGTTGCGCCGTTTTGGCTCATTTGCGCGGTAAAACCTGGGGATAACCTGACGACGTGCGGGCCGTTGTCCGTCGGCTAAGCGCAAAACCATTGATCGGTTCCTGTGCTATGGCCGATCACCTATGGGCAAACAAACGATCAGTCGGCGACCAGGCAGGATCTTTTTTTCCCATCGTCCTTCCCTTCGACCACTCGATCCGTTACTATCCGCGGCGTTAGTACCAAGCTGAAAGTCAATTCCGGGTCGAATACATCTCCACGGTCAGCCTTCTTCAAGAGAAGCCTCACCGACAAAAAGAGACCGACCCCCTCGATGGTTTCCAGGTAATTCTTGCGTCAACACTGCCTTTGATCGATTGCAAAGGATGTTGCCAGACTCGTTACTCTGACCGAACCAGCCTGCAAAATTGATCAGGATCTTCACCCCGGGCCCAGAACCTTTGCCCTTGATGTGTTGCCTGCCCTCCTAAGTACCTACCTGCCAGCCCAAGCGCGCACTTTATATAGCGCTCAAACTGGCTGCTTTGTTCCAGTCGGGTTCTTCGTTCGACCAATGGTGGTCGACGTTACTGGAACGTTTTAACGTTGCACGGTTCTTAACCGTGTCATTTGTAGGAACACCCATAACATGTCGACTCAAATCCATACACAGGATGCCATCCGCACCCTAACCAACGCTTTTGCCCCAATGAACTGCCTGATCATGGCCGCTCGCAAAGGCTGCTTCAGCTTCACGCTGGTCAACGAACATGGCATCGCCCGTCACAGCGAACGCCTGTACCCCGATCAGTACTCCAGCGCAGAACCGCTGCAGGCCGTGATCGAGCGTACCCGTCAGGCACTGGTTGCCTGATACGCCGCAAAGGCTGAAACCCTAAGGCCCCGCCCCAAAAGCGGGGTTTTTTATTGCCCAGAATTTCTCGATAAAGCGCAACGGCTTAAGCACCGGGGGATATAACGGTTATAACCGTTCGGCGAAGATGTTTTAAAAACAGTCCTTTACAGCGGGAATATGACACTACACTTCAAGTCAAGCGGCATGATCCGCTTCCGGCGGAGCCTGAACCGAACCACTGCTGCCAAGCCCACACCCATTTCAGGCTCTGCCCCTTTCACGTTTCGAGGGTTTTATGGGTATCGCTGCCAGCGAACTGTGTCGATATGTGATCCGCCCGACGCTCCTGTACCTGGAGCGCCACAGTGCAACGGCGGAATCCTTGTTGCTGGGGATTGCCGCCAGCCAGTCCGCCCTGGGATCAGCCCTGCATGACCGTCGCGGGCACGGCCTGTACCGCATTCCCGAACCCCGCCACCGGGCGCTCTGGGACCATTACCTGGCTCTGGATCCGGAACGAGCCAGCCTGGTTCGGGGCCTGGCCAGCCAGCACGCCTTTCTCAGCGGCCCGCACCTGGAATTGACCGTCAATCTGCGTTACGCCACCGCCATTGCCTGGCTTTTGGTGGAGGAACAGAACCTCGCGCTTCCTGACGCCGATGACCTGTTAGGCATGGCCCGGATCTGGCGCCAGACATTTCACCCTCAAGGGCGCCTGCGGGATTTCACCTGCGCCTGGCAAAGTTGTGTTTCGCCGCTGAATCAGGTCGCCTGCTAAGGTCAGATCTGGAAAGTTCCTACAACAGCCGCGAATTTGGTCTGATTGTCCTACAAAACCGCTCTAAATCAAGCCATACAGCCTATAGCGCTTAAACGAAAATGTTGGTAATTTTCGCCCCGGTGATCACCTGGAGTTCTAACAATGAAAAAAATGATGCTCAAAACCACCCTTGGCCTTGCCGTTACCTTGGCATCCACGCAGATTTTCGCCAGTGGCTTTGCCTTGAACGAACAAAGCATCAGTGGCATGGGCACCGGTTTCGCTGGGCGTTCTTCCTCTGCCGATGATGCAAGCACTGTGTTTGGCAACCCGGCCGGCATGTCGCGCCTCAAGCGCCAGCAAGTTACGGGCGGTATGGCCGCTATCGACGCGTCCACCGACATCAACGACGCCAGCGGTAGCCAATCGGGCACCAACAAGGGCGACATGGTGCCGTTCACTGCCGTTCCGATGGGCTATTACGTCAAGCCTATCGATGATCAATGGGCTTTCGGCCTGGGTGTATACGCACCGTTCGGCCTGATCACCGATTACGAAAGCAGCTTCCAGGGTCGCAACTTCGGCAGCAAGAGCGAAGTGAAAGTCGTCGCCTTCCAGCCCACCGTCAGCTACGCCTTCAACGACAAGGTGTCGATCGGTTTCGGCCCGACCATCAACCACATTTCCGGCGCACTGGAATCGACCCTGACCACGCCGCTTTCACCGAACGATGGCGAAGTGAAGATCAAGGGCGACGACATTGGCTATGGCTACAATATCGGCGTGCTGGTCCAGGCGACCGACACCACTCGTGTTGGCCTGACCTACCACTCCAAGGTCAAGTACAAGCTTGAAGGCCACACCAAGGTAAGCCCGGGTGCCGGCACTCCCGCCGGGTTCCTGAGCGGGGCGCGTTATGACGCTTCGCTGGACATCACGACACCTGAATCGGTGGACTTTTCGGTCACCCAGCAGCTCAACGATGCCTGGACCCTTTATGCCGGCAGCACCTGGACTCGCTGGAGCCGCTTGAAAGAAATCACCGTGGACAACGAAGGCGTCACGCCTGCAAACGGTGGTGCACTGGCCCCTGCGTTCCTTGGCACCATTACCGAGGAACAGAACTGGCATGACACCTGGGCCTACGCCATCGGTACGTCCTACCAGTTGAACAAACAGTGGGTGCTGCGTACCGGCCTGACTTTCGACCAGTCACCTACCAACAACATCGACCGCTCGCCACGCATCCCTACCGGCGACCGGACCATCTTCAGCCTGGGTGCAGGTTGGAGCCCGACCGAAGACCTGACCATCGACGTGGCGTATTCCTATCTCAAGGAAGAGAAAGTCAGCGTCAATCACAGCAACGCTCTGGGCCAGTCCTACAACGCTGAATACGAAAACAGCGCAAATGGCTTCGGTGTCGGTGCAACCTACCGCTTCTGATGATTCACGGCGAGCCTGAACCCCTCGCCATCTGAAGCGAAAAAAGCCCCGCACTCTGCAAAGAGGCGGGGCTTTTTCGTGACTGGCGATCAGGGGCGAGAGGCGATGGCCGCTTCTACCGCCTGGATGAATTCAGGATCGTCGGGTTTGGTCCGACTGGAGAAACTGGCGACGACTTTACCCTGGCGGTCCACGACATACTTGTAGAAATTCCATTTCGGTGCCCCGGACTGTTCGGCCAGATGCCTGAACAACGGGATGGCGTCCGCGCCGCGTACCGGTTGGGGCTCGGTCATGGTGAAGGTCACGCCATAATTGACGTAGCAGACCTTGGCCGTCTCTTCGCCGTCCTTGGATTCCTGTTTGAAGTCATTGGACGGTACCCCCAGCACTTGCAGACCGTCACCTTTATAGCGCTGGTTGAGTGCCTCCAGACCTTTGAACTGCGGGGCGAAACCGCAGAAGCTGGCAGTGTTGACCACCACCAGCGGCTGGCCGGCGAAACGCTGGCACAGATCGATGTTTTCCTTGGCCCGCAACTTGGGCAGCGAGCCCTCCAGCATGGGTGGGCAGTCAGCGGCCCATACGTGCCCGGTCAAAGCCAGCAGCAGAGCGGGTACAGCAAACCTGCGCATCAGCATGTCGCAATCTCCTTGAAAGCACGTCAGACCCCGACGTTACTCCCCCCTGCCCGGCGCCGTCCACCGCTCAGCAGGTGCCCATACCCAGTTGCATCAACGCCAGCCCGCCCTGATGCCACCCCCACCAGGCGACCACCAGCAGCAGGCCGGCACCGGCAGCAATCAACCACGGGCCTACGCGGCTCATGCCGCACCTGCCTGAACTTGCAGCCGCGCCACCGGACGCTCACGCACCGGCCAGTTCAACGCCGCCGCCAGCAGACTGAGCAGGATCGACACCTGCCAGATCAAGTCATAACTGCCGGTTCGGTCGTATACCACCCCACCCAGCCAGCCCCCCAGGAACGAACCTAACTGGTGGAACAGGAACACGATCCCACCCAACATTGAGAGATTTCGTACACCAAACAACGTCGCTACCGTGCCGTTGGTCAAAGGCACCGTCGACAGCCACAAAAAGCCCATCGCCATCCCGAACAGGTAAGCCGTGGTAGTCGTCACCGGCAACCACAGGAACAAGCCAATCACCACCGCCCGCAACAGGTACAACCCGGTCAGCAAGCGCGGCTTGGACATCCGACCGCCCAACCAGCCTGCGGTGTAGGTGCCGAAGATATTGAACAGGCCGACCAGGGCCAGCACGGTCGTGCCGACGCTGGCCGCCAGGTGCTGGTCCACCAGATAGGCCGGCAAATGCACGCCAATGAATACCACTTGGAACCCACAGACAAAAAAGCCAACCGCCAGCAGCCAGAAGCCGGAGTGGCTGCAGGCCTCGCGCAGCGCTTCGGACAAGGTTTGCTCATGACCGGTCAGCGGCGCAGGGGTGTCCTTGAGCATGCTCACCAGCGGCACGATCAGCGCCACCAGCAGCCCCAGCGCCAACAGCGCGGCAGACCAGCCGAGCCAGCCAATCAGCCCCAGCGTGCCCGGCAACATGGCGAATTGGCCGAAGGAGCCGGCAGCGCTGGCGATCCCCATGCCCATGCTGCGTTTTTCCGGCGGCACAGCACGCCCGACCACGCCGAGGATCACCGAAAACGACGTGCCGGACAGACCGATACCAATCAACAGACCCGCGCTCAATGAAAGCGACCATGGCGAGTCGGCCATGCCCATGAAGACCAGACCGAGGGCATACAGCACGCCACCGATGAGCACGACTTTCGCGGCACCGAAGCGGTCGGCCAGCGCCCCGGTAAAGGGTTGCGCCAAGCCCCAGATCAAGTTCTGCAAGGCAATGGCGAAGGCAAACACCTCACGACCCCAGCCAAACTCGGCGCTCATCGGCGCCAGAAACAGCCCGAAGCCATGCCGTACACCCAGGGACAACGCCAGGATCAGCGCGCCGCCCACCAGAACCCAACCACAGGTACGCCACATCGATGTCATTATTATTCTCCGGTCACGGGTATATACCCGCTTATCTTCGAACGAACCGGCTTCACGCCAGTTCATCCAGCAAGGCCAGCAACGTTGCGCGCTTTTCGGCGCCCAGCTTATCGATCAATCGTTGTTGCGCCGCTTCCCAGGCCGGCAACGCCGCCGCCAGCCGGGCATGCCCGGCTTCAGTGAGTTCGACAATGCGATTGCGCAAGTCTTCACCTTCGGCCAGCGCCACCAGCCCCTCACCTTCCAGTACCCGCAGGTTGCGCCCCAGGGTGCTGCGGTCCAGGCCCATGGCCTCGGCCAGGGAAGAGATACTCGGTTGGTCCAGGCGCGCCAGGTTGCTCAGCAAGGAATACTGGGCGACGTTGATCCCGAAGCCGTCGAGGGCGCCGTCGTAATACCTGCTGACGCCCCGAGCAGCGCGACGCAGGTTGATGCACAAACATTGGGAGGCAAGCATAGTGCGTGTATATACCCGCGATTAAGTGAATGCAAATTTTAATTCAGGAAATTTCAAACTGAATCCCCAGCCAGACAGGTAGCGCTCAATTCCAGATCAGCACCAGCCCCACCAACACCACCATTTCAAGCAGCTCCAGCAAGGCGCCTGCCGTATCCCCGGTACAACCTCCCAGCCTGCGCAACATCATCTGGCGCAACCCGATAAATACCGTTAGAGCGATGACCAGCGCCGATACCCCGACCCAGCCCGCCACCAGCACGCCCCCCAGCGCACAGGCCAGCAATACCTGCCAGCCGCTGTGGCGCGGCAGATGGTCGGCGAGCGCCTGCCCTAACCCGCCGGCACGCACGTATGGGGTGGTCAGGAATAACCCCAGCAACGCGCCACGCCCCAACACCGGCACGATGATCAATGCCAGGGTTTGTCGCTGCTCGATCAGGGCCAGCAATGCGGCGAATTTGAGCAGCAGCACCAACACCAGCGTAATCACCGCAATCGGCCCGCTGCGAGGGTCTTTCATGATCAGCAGCGTACGCTCGCGATCGCCAAAACCGCCGAGCCAGGCATCCGCGCTGTCGGCCAGCCCGTCCAGGTGCAGGCCGCCGCTAAGCAGCACCCAAGCGGTGAGCAACAGGGCTCCATGGAGTAGCAGCGGCGTGCCAAGCAACAGGGCATCAAGCCCCCACAACAAGCCTCCGAACAACAGACCTACCAGCGGATAAAACAGCAACGAACGCCCCAACTGCGCAGGCTCAGGCATGCCCGGCAAGCGAACCGGCAGGCTGCTCAGGAACTGCAAGGCGATCCAGAACGCCAGCATCTTCAGCCCTCTTCCTTCAACACCGAACCAGGCGACACCCGAAGAGAAAACAGCGCGCCATGAGCCACTTCTACATTGAGCAACTGCTCCCGAGGCAGACCGCGGGCTCGCGCCAGCAGCAAGCGCATCACCCCGCCATGGCTGACCAGCAATACGCGCTGCCCTGCATACGCGGTCCTCAGGCGTTCAACCGCCGCCAGGACTCGCTTCGAAAACTCCAGCACCGGCTCGCCGTCTGGCGGGGTGAATGCGTAGGGATCGGCCCAAAAGCGGCCCAGCGCCTCGGCGTCGGTGTCCATCAACGCCGCCGCGCTGCAGCCTTCCCAGGCGCCGAAATGCAGCTCCTGCAGATCCTTGTCCAAGTGCACCGGCAAATCGAACTGGACGCCGAGTTGCTCAGTGAAACGAGCGCAGCGCTGCAACGGTGAACTCACCAGCCGATCCCAAGGCCCGCCCGCCGCGACCGCCTCGCGCATCTGCTGCCAGCCCCTGTCCGTCAAGGCATCGTCGAGGCTGCCACGCAGCCCGCCGCCCAGTTCGGTCTCGCCGTGGCGCAGCAGGTCCAGGTGCAAAGTCATGCCGGGCGATCCGCCACAGCCGCTTCGGCAAACGTCGCCATCTGCCCGTGAAGATCACACGCCAGGCGCAACAGCGGCACCGCCAACGCCGCACCACTGCCCTCACCCAGGCGCAGGCCCAGGTCAATGAGCGGCTCAGCGCCGAGGGTTTCCAGAACGTGCCGATGCCCCGGCTCGGCACCGCGATGGCCGAACAACAGCCATTGCCTGCATTGAGGATTGAGACGCACCGCCACCAGTGCTGCGACGCTGCAGATGAAACCATCCACCAGCACCGCAACGCCCTGCTGGGCGCAGGCCAGATACGCGCCAGCCAACGCTGCGATTTCAAACCCGCCCAGGTTGAACAGTGTTTGCAGTGGATCGTTACGCTGTGCACCGTGCAACGCCAGGGCGCGCTCGATGACTTGAGCCTTGCGGCTGACACCCGCGGCGTCCAGCCCGGTGCCCGGCCCGACCAGGTGAGTCACCGGGCAGTCAAGCAAGGCACAGGCCAGGGCACTGGCCGCCGTGGTGTTGCCGATGCCCATTTCGCCGCCGATGAACAGCTGCGTTCCGGCGGCGACCGCGCGCAGCACACTGTCACGTCCGGCCAACAATGCCTGCTCGCCTTGGGTCACGGTCATCGCCGGCCCCTGCACGAAATTCGCGGTACCCGGCCCCACGTTCAGATGCCGCACACCGGGTAGCGCCAGCGAAGGCGTCACAGTGCCCAGGTCAACCACTTCCAACGAGGCGCCCAGTTGCCGCGCCAATACACTGATCGCCGCGCCACCACTGACAAAATTGAGGAGCATCTGCCCGGTGACTTCCTGGGGATAGGCCGATACACCTTCGGCCACCACACCATGATCACCTGCGAAAATTGCGATCCAGAGTTGATCCAGGCTCGGCTTGACCTGCCCTTGCAAACCCGCCAGTTGCACCGCCACTGCCTCGAGTCGCCCCAGGGAGCCGGCCGGCTTGGTCAGTTGTTGCTGACGGACCGCAGCCTGCTCCAGGGCCTGGGTGTCGAGGGGCTTGCACGGGTCCAGCCACCAGCGATGATTCATAACGCAGTACCTTTGAGAGTCAGGGGCAGGCCGGCAACGGTCAGTACGACGCGCTGGCAACGTTCGGCCAAAGCTTGATGCAGCCAACCGGCTTCATCGACATAACGGCGAGTCAACTCGCCCAGCGGCACGACACCCATTCCGGTCTCGTTGCTGACAAAAATGATTTCGCCCGGCAGCGCGCCAACGCACTCCAGCAAAGCGTCACGCTCGGCCGTCAACTGCTCGAGGTTGTCGAGCATCAGCAGATTGGTCAGCCACAGGGTCAGGCAATCCACCAACAGGCAGTGCCCTGAACCTGCGTTATCGCGCAGCACCCGCGCCAGAGCCAACGGCTCCTCCACCAGCGCCCATTCGGCCGGACGGCGAGCGCGGTGTTGGGCGACCCGTTCGTTCATCTCGCCGTCCAGGGGTTGGCTGGTGGCGATGTAGGTAACGGGCAATCGGCTGTCTGTGGCGAGCTTTTCGGCCAGGCGACTCTTACCGGAGCGGGCGCCGCCGAGGATCAGTTGCAGCATGTTTTTTACCTTTCAAATTGGCGGTGTTGCTGCCGGCTTCATCGCGAGCAGGCTCGCTCCCACAGTGGTTGTGCGATGCATACAAGTCCCTTGTGGGAGCGAGCCTGCTCGCGATGAGGCCAGTGCAGCCACCCTAGATCCCACACAGCTCACGCAACAGCCCGGTATCCAAATGCCGCTCCACCAGATCCGCCAACCGCTCGATGTCCCGCTCGCGCAACCCGTGGTAGTCCACCGCCTGCACATTCTGCAACCCGGCCCAACGCAACAAGGCGCTGCTGGCCGCCGGTGACTCGAACAGCCCATGCAGATAGGTGCCGAAAATCTGCCCATCCAGACTCTGGGCGCCATCACAGCGACCGTCATCCAACTGCACCGCCGGGTTTTCCAATGCCGGGCCTGAGGTTACACCGGCATGGATTTCATACCCACTGACCTCGGCCTCTTCCAGGGCCAGTCGACCGCGCACATTGCGCAACTGCTTCTCGTGTTCCAGGGTCGTTTCGAAAGCCAGCAAGCCCAGCCCGGTGCTGGAGCCTGCGGCCCCTTCCAGCCCCAGCGGATCGTGGACCTGCTGGCCGAGCATCTGCAAACCGCCGCAGATGCCTAGCAACTTGCCTCCATAACGCAGGTGACGATGGATGGCCGTCTCCCAACCGTTGGCGCGCAGGTAGGCCAAGTCACTGCGCACGCTCTTTGAACCCGGCAGGATGATCAAGTCAGCCGCGGGAATGGGCTGGCCTGGGCCGATGAATTGCAGATCGACCTGCGGATGCAGGCGCAGCGGATCGAAATCGGTGTGGTTGCTGATGCGCGGCAATACCGGCACCACTACCTTGAGCACCTGCTCGGCCTTGTCGGCCTGCCGTTGATCGAGACCGTCCTCGGCTTCCAGATGCAGGTCCATCACGTACGGCAACACGCCAATCACCGGTTTGCCGGTGCGCGCCTCAAGCCAGTCCAGGCCCGGTTGCAGCAGGGCGATGTCGCCGCGAAAACGGTTGATGATGAAGCCCTTGACCCGCGCCTGTTCGCTGGGCGAAAGCAGCTCCAGGGTACCCACAAGGTGGGCGAAGACGCCGCCGCGATTGATATCGGCAATCAGCAGCACCGGACAGTCCACCGCCTCGGCAAAGCCCATGTTGGCAATGTCACCGGCGCGCAGATTGATCTCCGCCGGGGAACCCGCGCCCTCCACCATCACCACCGGATACGCCGCGCTCAAACGTTCGTGGGAGGCCAGCACCGCTTGCATCGCGATGGCTTTGTAATCGTGATAGGCCACCGCATTCATGGTGGTGACGGCGCGGCCATGGATAATGACCTGGGCACCGGTGTCGCTGTTGGGCTTGAGCAGCACCGGGTTCATGTCGGTATGCGGTTGGAGACCGGCCGCCTGGGCCTGCACGGCCTGGGCACGGCCGATTTCGCCGCCATCGGCCGTTACCGCGCTGTTGAGTGCCATGTTCTGTGGTTTGAACGGCACCACGCTCACCCCCTGACGCCTGACCCAGCGGCACAACGCCGTGACGAGAGTGCTTTTGCCGGCATCGGACGTGGTGCCCTGCACCATTACAGTGGTCATTGGATGTCCTTGGCGTAGGCCTCGAAAGCTTGCTCGAGGCGCAGGAATTCACCGTCATCGGCCGGCAACCCGAAGCGCAGGCTGCTGGTATGGGTAAACAAGCGCAGAAGAATGCCGCGCTGGGCCATGAAATCGTAAAGTGCCTGGGCGTGCTCAGTGACCAGCCATTGGAACAACCCGCAGCCGCCCTGAGGCTTGAAGCCGTGGCGTTCGAGCGTCAGCGCCAGGCGCTGACTAGTGTCTTCGCAGCGTTGGCGCTGGCGGGCCTGGGCGTCGCTGTCCAGCAGGCACGCCTGGCCCACCACCCGGGTCGGCCCGCTGACGGCCCACGGCCCGACTTGTTCGGCGAGCAACTTGAGCAAATGGCGCTCGGCCAATACAAATCCCAGGCGAACCCCGGCCAGGCCAAAAAACTTGCCGAACGAACGCAGCACGATCAATCCGACCTGATGGGCATGGGCGGCCAGGCTCAGTTGTGGCGTAACATCCATGAACGCTTCATCCACCACCAGCCAGCCACCGCGCTGGGCCAGTCGGGCATGCCAATCCAGCAAGCGCTCGGGGCTCAACAGCAAGCCCGTGGGGTTGTTGGGGTTGACCACCACCAGCACGTCAAGGCTGTCGAGGAAGAAGTCCACCTCCGGCTCCAGCACTTCACGCACGATGTAACCACTGCGGCGCCAGGCTTCGGCGTGTTCGGCGTAACAGGGTGAGAGGACGCCGACCTTGCCGGCCCGGCGCAGGCGCGGCAAGAGTTGGATGGCCATCTGCGAACCCGCCACCGGCAGCACATGCATGGCGCCGTAATAATCGCAGGCGGCCTGTTCCAACCCGTCATCGGTCTCAGGCAGGCGTGCCCAAGCCCGCAGTGCAATCGCCGGCACGTCGAACGGCCAGGGCGCCAGGCCGCTGGACAGATCCAGCCAGTGCGCCTCGGCAATCGCGTATTGCCGGGCCGCGTTGCGCAGGCGCCCACCGTGCTCAAGCATAAAACTCAGCTCCCAGGCAGAGAATCAGCAACCACAACCATACGCCACGCTGGACCAGTTGCCAGCCGCGATCAATGGCGTCGGCGTTCGCCGGCGCGCCTTCGCCCAAGGGCGGACGTTGATGCAATTGGCCGTGATACACCGCCGCGCCACCCAGTTCGACCCCCAGCGCACCCGCGCCGGCGGCCATCACGGGCCCGGCATTGGGACTGTCCCAGGTCGGGCCCTGAGTGCGCCAGCACTTGAGCGCCAGGCGGGTTTTTCCAAGCACGGCGTAAGTCAGCGCCACCAGGCGCGCCGGAATGTAGTTGAGCCCATCATCGATCTTGGCCGCTGCCCAACCGAAACGCTCAAAGCGCTCGTTGCGATAGCCCCACATGGCGTCGAGGGTATTGCTCAGGCGGTATAACACCACACCAGGCGCGCCCGCGACGGCGAACCAGAACAGCGCGGCGAATACCGCGTCGCTGCCGTTCTCCAGCACCGACTCAGTGGCGGCACGGGCAACGGCAGTCTCATCCAGTTCGGCGGTTTCACGACTGACCAAGTAGCCGACCCGCCGGCGCGCTTCGTCCAGATCTCCACCGCGCAGAGCCCGGGCTACCGGCTCGACATGCTCCCCGAGACTGCGCAGGCCAAGGGCAAGGTACAGTGCCAGGATTTCCACCAGCCAGCCCACCAACGGCGCCCAGGACAGCGCCGTCGCGAGCAGGGTCAACGGCACCACGGCGATGATCCACGCCGTCACGCCATGGCTGCGCCAGCCACGCCCGCCGGAGTTGAAACGCTGTTCGATACGATCGGCAAAGCGACCGAACGCCACCAGCGGATGCCAGCGTCGGGGTTCGCCCAACAGCGCATCCAGCGCCACCGCGGCAGCACTGAGCAACGCCACACTCATGGGCTTACTCCCCAATGGTTTTCGTAGAGCAATTCATCCAGCGCACGCGGCTGCGCCCAGCCTTCCAAGGCAAGCATCGGTGCCGGGTAAAAACCCTCGACCGGCCCCAGGCACAATATTGCCAGCGGTTTGGCGCCGGCGGGCAGGCCCAACAGCTCGGCCAGGGCCTGGGGCTCGAACAGCGAAACCCAGCCCATCCCCAGCCCTTCGGCGCGAGAGGCCAGCCACAGATTCTGGATCGCGCAGGACAGCGAGGCCAGGTCCATTTCCGGCAGGGTTCGTCGACCGAAGACATAGCGCTCGCGATCATCCATCAACGCCGCCACCAGCACTTCGGCGCAGTCGTTGAGGCCTTCGACCTTGAGCTTCATGAATTCATCGCTGCGCTCACCCAGGGCCTCGGCGGTGCGGATGCGTTCCTGTTCCACCAGTTGACGGATTTGCCCACGCAAGGCGCGGTCGCTGATGCGAATGAACCGCCACGGCTGCATCAGACCCACACTGGGGGCTTGATGCGCGGCTTCCAGCAGGCGGCGCAGCAACGCTGGCTCAACGGTGCCGCCGGTGAAGTGGCGCATGTCGCGGCGTTCGGCGATGGCCCGGTAGACGGCATCGCGTTCGGCCTGAGAGAAAGCGGTGTCTGTCATGGCCGCTTCGCGAGCAGGCTCGCTCCCACAGGGGTCAGGTGATCGGAGGTGGGAGCGAGCCTGTTTGCGATAGCGGCCTCAGGATCAGGTGCAAACAGCGCGGCAATCGCCCTTGGATTCGACGGAAAATAGAAGTGCACATAGGAAGCCGTCATCCGACCCTGCCGGAAAACCGCCTCCGCGCCACGCCCGCCATTGGGACTATGACCTCGGGCAATCGGCTCCAGCCCGGTGCTGGTGAGGGAATGATGATAGGTATGCCCGCGCAAAGTGCCCTCCGGCAACTCCACCGATTGCAGCGCCAGGGCCGCCAGACGCTTTTGCATCTGCGCGTCACCGGCCAGCAACCCAAGCAGCTCGGCACGGGTGCCGTCCACATCCGTCAACGAGTCCAACAGATAAAGCATGCCGCCGCATTCAGCCAGCAAGGGTTTGCCTGCTTGATGGTGCGCGCGGATCGCCGCCAGCATCGGGGCGTTTTGCGCCAGCGCCACATGGTGCAATTCCGGATAGCCACCGGGCAGATACAGGCTGTCCGCCGCCGGCAGTTCGCTGTCATGAATAGGTGAAAAGAAGCTCAGTTGCGCGCCCATGGCTCGCAACAAATCAAGGCTGGCGCCATAGGTGAAGGCGAACGCTTCGTCCCGGGCCACGGCGATGTGCACACCTTCCAGCCACGGCTGCGCGGCAATCACCGCTGGCGCGACGAACTCCACAGCCGGCGGCAACGCCACTTCACAACTGCCAGCCAAGGCATCGGCGGCGGCGTCGAGGCGCAGGTCCAGATCATTCAATTCACTGGCCTGGACCAACCCAAGGTGGCGACTTGGCAGCTCGATACCGGTTTCCCGTGACAGGGCGCCGTACCAGCGCAGGCCTTCGGTCAGGCTGCCTTCGAGCAACTGCGCATGACGCAAGGTGCCGACCCGATTGGCCAGTACCCCGGCGAAAGGCAAGTCCGGCTGATACCGCGCCAGGCCCAGGGCCAGGGCACCGAAGGTCTGGGCCATGGCCGTGCCATCGATCACCGCCAGCACCGGCACGCCGAAGTGCCGGGCCAGATCGGCACTCGATGGCGTGCCATCGAACAGCCCCATCACCCCTTCGATCAGAATCAAGTCGGCTTCGGCAGCAGCTTCCCACAACAATCGACGACTCTCCTGCTCGCCGACCATCCACATGTCCAGTTGGTAGACCGGCGCGCCGCTGGCCCGCTCCAGGATCATCGGGTCGAGGAAATCAGGCCCGCACTTGAAGACCCGCACCCTGCGCCCCTGCTTACGGTGCAAGCGGGCCAGGGCGGCGGTGACCGTGGTTTTGCCCTGCCCGGAAGCAGGAGCGGCGATCAGCACCGCCGGGCAGTGACGACTCGCCAAGGGAACATCGCTCACAGTTCGACGCCCTTCTGCGCCTTGATACCCGCTTGGAACGCGTGCTTGATCATGCCCATTTCGGTGACGGTGTCGGCCAGTTCAATCAATTCCGGCTTGGCGCCGCGACCGGTCACCACCACATGCTGCATCGGCGGACGGGCCTGCAAGTCGCTCAGCACCTGGTCCAGGTCAAGGTAACCGTGCTTGAGGGCAATGTTGAGTTCATCGAGCACCACCAGGCCTATGGACGGGTCGCTCAACAATTGACGCGAAACTGCCCAGGCCGCTTCAGCCGCGGCGATGTCGCGCTGGCGATCCTGGGTTTCCCAAGTGAAGCCTTCGCCCATGACATGAAAGCGCACCTGCTCCGGGAAGCGACGGAAAAACAGCTCTTCACCGGTGCTGTTACGCCCCTTGATGAACTGCACCACGCCGCATTGCATGCCATGGCCCATGGACCGGGCCAGCATGCCGAACGCAGAACTGCTCTTACCCTTGCCGTTGCCGGTCAGCACCAGCAGCAGGCCACATTCGTTTGGCGAGTTGGCGATGCGCTCGTCGATCACGGCTTTCTTGCGCAGCATGCGCGCCAGGTGGCGTTCGTCGCGATCGGGGGTGTGGGTCATGGGAGCTCTCCGTTGGGATTGGATAACGGCGGGCGGGCACAAAAAAGACGGCAACAAGCCTGGCATCGCCCACCGTGATGCCGTTGGATGAATCAGGCCGGTCTCCGGGCTCATGAGCGGCGTGATGCCGGGCTGCGCGCCTTCCCATGTCTACGGACACAGTGGCTTGTGGCCTGTGTAGTGCCAGGCGCAGCGTTGACTCATTTACCGTTGCGGGGGCAGCGCCGGGTTCGTATGCACTCACCGGCTTCCCTGTTTCACTCTGTCGACCCAACGATCGCCCGGTCACAGAGCACCTGAAACAAGCCGCGAAGGTTAGAGGGTTGGGGGTGGAGCGTCAATTAAAGCCGGCACAGGTTCAACAGTGGACATTGGCCCTGATCAATAAAATGACGCCAATCTTGTGCCATGCTGCGGCAAGTGATATCAAATAGGCATCACGACCCGATATCACAATAACAAGAGGGCAAAAACATGCAAGGCATGATCATCAGCAATCCAAAACTGGAATTCCTGCGCCCGGTGCTGGAACGCTGGTTTGACTGTATCGACCGTTACAACGCCGTGCGCGGCGATAACGACACACCTTACTGGTTCGATGAAAAAGCCAATCTTGGCCTGCTCTCGGCCGCAGCCTGGATGGCCGAGATGGTCACGCTGCAGAACACCCCCACTCGCAAACAGAATGAAGAAGGCGAACGCAACGTCAGCGCCGATCTGTTCATCGCCGGCACCGAGGAGCGCGCTTTCATCCAGGCCACTCAACGCTGGCCGAAGGTCAAGAACCTCAATCTTACCCAGCCGCTGCTCGACATCACCAGCGACGCCAAACGTATCAGCTATTCCAGTGACCTGCGATTGGGCTGCTTGTTCGTCGCACCGCAAAAGGCCCAGCAGAGCGCCACGCCGGAAGAGCTGCAGGACATGATCGATGAACTGCAGAAGGAAAATACCTGCGCCGTGGCCTGGTACTTCCCTTATGCCTATCGCAAGTTGCGCAATGAGGCCGGGCAGTATCATCCGGGCATCGCCGTGCTGTTCAAGCAGGCCCACGGCTGACCGGTTGAACCATCGCGGGTCTAAGCTTCTCTATGAATAACCACCATGCACTCATAGGGAAGCCCGCATGCTCAAGCCACCACACCTTCTGATCGTCGCATTGGCCGCAGGGCTTGTTGCTTGCGGCGAGTCCTCCACACTGCAGGTTTCCGACGGCACTGGCCCCTCGCCAAAACTGCCGGAACCGAACAAGACCCTGATCCCCACCGTCAACATTGCCGAGGCTATCGGCTGGCCGGATGGCGCCAAACCTACCCCGGCCCAGGGCCTGCAAGTGGGCGCATTCGCCGAAGGGCTGGATCATCCACGCTGGCTCTACGTGCTACCCAACGGTGACGTGCTGGTGGCAGAAACCAACGCGCCGCCCAAACCGGACGACTCCAAAGGCATTCGAGGCTGGGTCATGGAGAAAGTCATGGGCCGCGCCGGCGCGGGGGTGCCCAGCCCCAATCGCATTACCCTGTTGCGTGATGCCAATCATGACGGCATCGCCGAAACCCGTACGGTCTTTCTGGAAAACCTCAATTCACCGTTCGGCATGACACTGGTGGGCAATGATCTGTACGTGGCCGACACCGACCGACTGATTCGCTTCCCTTATAAAGAGGGCGATACGCAAATCAAGGCGCAGCCGACCAAGGTCGTCGACCTGCCGGGTGGCACGCTCAATCACCACTGGACCAAAAACGTGATCGCCAGCCAGGACGGCAGCAAGCTGTACGTCACTACCGGTTCGAACAGCAATGTCGGGGAAAA
The DNA here is from genome assembly GCF_031570495.1 of Pseudomonas sp. JL2. NCBI lineage: Bacteria > Pseudomonadati > Pseudomonadota > Gammaproteobacteria > Pseudomonadales > Pseudomonadaceae > Pseudomonas > Pseudomonas sp. JL2. The sequence continues at coordinate 67,108 of NZ_JAKUDH010000020.1, read as the reverse complement.
CGGCATGGAGGCCGAGGAAGGCCGCGCGGCCATCTGGGAAGTGGACCGTGCCAGCGGCAATCACCGCATCTTCGCCTCGGGCCTGCGCAACCCCAACGGCCTGGCCTGGGAGCCGCGCAGTGGCGCGCTATGGACCGCGGTGAATGAGCGCGATGAGATCGGCAGCGACCTGGTCCCGGACTACATCACCTCAGTCAAGGACGGCGCCTTCTATGGTTGGCCCTATAGCTATTACGGGCAGCACGTCGATAAGCGGGTCGAGCCACAAAAACCGGAACTGGTGGCCAAGGCCATCGCCCCGGATTACGCCGTCGGCCCACACACCGCGTCACTGGGGCTGACGTTCGCCGAAGGCAGCACCTTGCCAGCGCCGTTTACCGAAGGGGCTTTCATCGGGCAGCACGGCTCATGGAACCGTAAACCCCACAGCGGCTATAAAGTGATTTTCGTACCCTTCAACGCCGGCAAGCCGGTGGGGCAACCGGTGGATGTGCTGACCGGTTTCCTGAATGCAGATGAAAAAGCCCAAGGCCGACCAGTGGGTGTGGTGATCGACAAACAGGGCGGGCTGTTGGTGGCAGATGATGTGGGGAACAAGATTTGGCGGGTTTGGGCTAAATAACCGCTGAAGAAGCTGACCTGAACACTGGAACCTGTGGCGAGGGATTGTTCTCTCGCCACAAGAGCTCTGCTGAGCCGGCGCAAAAAGCGAACTTGAATCGTCAGGGATTACGCGCCAGATGCGCCGGTTGCAGCACACGCTTGGCACTCAGATAGGCTTTCTGCCAATAAGCCTTGGACAGGCTATCGAGCTTGACCGTACCCCCGGTCGCTGGCGCGTGGACGAAACGCCCCTCCCCGACATAGATCCCGGCATGGCTGACCTGAGAGCCACCGTTGGTGGCGAAGAAAATCAAATCACCGGTCTGCAACGCCTCCTTACCGACACTCGGGGCGCGCATACCAATCATCTCGCGGGTGGAACGCGGCAGGGAGATACCGGCCGCATCGCGATACACATAGCCGATCAGGCCACTGCAATCAAAGCCTGAATCCGGCGTATTACCGCCCCAACGATAGGGTGTCCCCACCAACCCCAGCGCCCGGAACAGCACGTCTTCGGCAACCGGGGAAAAGCTTTGCGCGGGTGCGAATACCACCGGAGCCCGCACGGGCGCAGGTGGCGGAGTACGGCTGGCGCAAGCGCTGAGCAGCGCGGCAAGGAGCATGAGAGCGAGGCGGGCCGACGTCGACATATGCAGAACAATCCTGATCTGGATGCGGCTTTTCTGCCGTGGGCATGAAAACAAAGCCGCCTGCGGAGTACGCAGGCGGATTGCCATCAATCAATGATCATGGATTCTAGCGGCTATGAGGCAAACTTCAAGTAAGACTTTAAGTTTGCCTTACAAACTGTGAGCTTACTTGCGAGCAGTGACCACGGTCGGTGCCATCGCGAGTGCGCGCTTGGCTTCGATGAAGGTCTTGCTCCAGTAGCTGTCGCCCAGGCTGTCGATTCGCACGCCACCGCTGCGACGGCTGCTGGAATGGATGAACTGGTTGTCACCCAGGTAGATACCGGCGTGACTGACGCGACCACGACGACCGTTGGTAGCGAAGAACAGCAGGTCGCCCGGCTCAAGCTCGTTACGAGCAACCAGCGGGGCCTTCACGTTGATCATTTCGCGAGTGGAGCGCGGCAGGCTCATGCCAGCCTCTTCGCGAAACAGATACCCGATGAAACCGCTGCAATCGAAGCCGGCCTCGGAGGAACCGCCAAAACGATAGCGGGTACCGATCAAGGACATGCCCCGCTCCAGGATGCTGTCAGCCAGCACCGGAAGCTGATAAGGCTTGCTGCCGGCGAAGTCTGCCAGCTCTTTGTCGGTGGCCATTTCTTCCTCAAGTGCAACAGAGGAAGACTGGGCAGTAACGGAATTTTGAACCTGTGGTTGTTGCGCTTGCTGGGACACTGGAGAGTGGGCAGCACAACCGAACAACAGGGTAACGAGTGCGAGAGGCACCAGGGGTGCGAAGCGACTTAGCATGGGCACGACCGTGGCTGAAGTTGTAAAGATGGCGAGACTATGCCCACTATCAAGCTCATTTGCAAATTCAATCGATGCAAATGTGACTTCTCGGTTTTAGGTTTACATCTAAGCGCCCCAACCGTTTTCAACCCTCTGCAGCCTGCAGCCCAGAAGGGACGCGGGCTGTGCCGTGGTAGAAACAGGCTATAAGCCACTATTGCTGCGACTTCTACCAGCCAAGGGTTTCTTTCAAAAAAGGGATGGTCAGCTTGCGCTGGGCCTGAAGCGACGCCTGGTCGAGACGTTCGAGCAGTTCGAACAACGCGCTCATGCTGCGGGTGCCGCGGGTAAGGATGAAGTGCCCGACCTCATCGGTCAGGTGCAGGCCACGCCGGGAAGCGCGCAACTGCAATGCACGGAGCTTGTCTTCATCGGAGAGCGGGCGCATCTGGAAAATCAGCGCCAGGGTGAGACGGGACTTGAGATCGGCCAGCTTCACCGGCAGCTCCCGCGGCGACGTCGATGCAGCAATCAGCAAACGCCGGCCGCTGTCGCGTAACCGGTTGAACAGGTGAAACAGCGCTTCTTCCCAATCAGCCTTGCCGGCCACCGCCTGAAGATCATCCAGGCAGACCAGTTCGTACTGTTCAAGATTGTCGAGGATCTCTACGCCGCGATCCAGCAACTCGGCCAATGGCAGATACACCGCCGGCTCACCCAATTGCTCGAACCGCAGGCAAGCGGCCTGCAACAGATGCGTGCGCCCCACCCCGTCCTTGCCCCACAGATAAATCAGGCTCTCGGTCCAGCCGGCGTCGGCTTCGCAAAGCCGCTCGACATAGCCGAGTGCAGCGGCATTGGCGCCTGGGTAGTAGTTGATAAAGGTGGCGTCATCACGCAGACGCACACCTAGGGGCAGCTGAATCGGTTTCATGCTGACTGAACAGTTCCAAAAGAACCGTTAGTGGCCTCTGTGTAAAGTGCGCAAAGTTTATACCCGTGACGCGGACCGCACAATGCGCCGGACCACGAGCAAAATCAAAGGTTTGCAGCGACAGAACGATGGAGCGACGGTTTCCCTGACGCTGGGACAACCGCCGCGCCCGCCATTGGCGCTATAGCTCGGGGTCTTCGACGCCACTGTAGATGTCTGAATCCTTGTACAGATCGTGCATATGACGCACCAGCACCATGATCACCGCCGCCACCGGCAGCGCCAGCAGGACCCCGGTAAAACCGAACAACTCACCCCCTGCCAGGATCGCAAAGATCACCGCCACTGGATGCAGGCCGATGCGATCACCCACCAGCAACGGTGTCAGCACCATGCCTTCCAGCGCTTGCCCGACCATGAACACCGCCACGATGCCGACCATCGGGTACAGATCACCGCCAAACTGGAACAAGCCGGCAATCAACGCCGCGCCGATACCGATGACGAAGCCCATATAGGGCACGATGGCCGCAAGCCCGGCGATCAAGCCGATCAATAGCCCCAGCTCCAGGCCCACCAGCATCAATCCCGCCGCATAGATGAAGCCCAGCGCCACCATCACCAACAATTGCCCTCGCACAAACGCCCCCAACACTTCATGGCATTCGCCGGTCAGGGTCATGATGCGTTCTTCACGATGGCGTGGCAGCAGGCTGCGAATCTTGGCCATCATCAAGTCCCAGTCGCGCAGCAGATAAAAAGCCACCACCGGAATCAACACCAGGTTCGCCAGCCAACCGATCAACGCCAGCCCCGAGGCTGTGGCCTGGCTCAACACCACACCGACGATGTCAGAGGTCTGGCCCATATGCTCGCTGATGGCCGCCTTGACCTTGTCGAACTTCCAGAAGCCTTCAGCCAACCCCAGCCTCGACTGCACCCACGGCACGGCAGTGTGCTGTAACCAGTCGAGCATCTGCGGCGCCAGCTCGTACAGGCGCATCAGTTGCTTGGCCAGCATCGGTATCAGCACCAGCATCAGAGCAATGACAATCAAGATGATCAGCCCAAACACCGACACCACGCCCCAGGTCCTGGACAGGCCGAGTTTTTCCAGGCGATCTACCAGTGGGTCGAACAGATAGGCCAGGAGCAACGCAACCAGGAACGGCGTGAGGATCGGATGCAGCAAATAGATGAACACAAACAGCAGGGCGACCCCACCCAACCAGAACCAACGCCGCGTATCGCCCATGAACCACTCCTAGCTATATAAGAAAGAAAAACTACCAGCGAAACCGCAGGTTGGCGGTCGGCGCTGGCGCTGGCGCGGCGGCCGGAATGGAGCCATCAGCGGCTGGCTGGGGTACTGGCACTGGCGCGACGGCTTCGCCGGCAGGAATTTCCTGCAGTTTCGCCAGGGCCAATTGCGCTTTCAACTGTTCGGCGCTGCCCTTGACCCGATAAATGATCCGGTCCCCTTCAACCCGCTGCAACTGCCCACCGAACGGCTCGATCAAACGCCCAAGCGCCGCATAACGCTCCAGGTTCATGCCCTGCACTTCCAGCAGCTGCTCGGTGGCCACGCCCGGCTTGGTAACGAAACGCGGCGCCAGGCGTTGACTCACCGCCAGCATCACCGCATCAGCCAGGGCGGCAGGGTCGGCGCCCTGGGCATTGCCCTGCTCGCGCTGGTCACCCTGCCACAAGCGCCAAGTCGCCTGCCATTGGCCGCCCTCTTCCTTGGCATGGACCGCCAGCAAGGCGTCTGCACCATAACGCTGCGATGCCTCGCGCAGCGGGGCCGGATCACTGCCTTCCAGGTTTGGTGCGGTAGCAACGATCTGCTCGCTCAAATCCGCCAGGGGCAGGTGCAGCGGCAGGCCGCGGTGCTGGGCGGCGCGGCGCAGTGGCTCGGCACTGCCCTGGCCATCGCCTACCAGGTTGGAACCTTCAGCCGAGTCGTTCAGCCACCAGCCCAGGATCGCAGGCCGATTCGCGCCCCACAGCGACAAGCCCGCCGAGCGCAAGGCCCGGTCAGTGCTCGCTGGATCGAAATCCACCTTGAGGCTTTCCGGCGGCCCGGCGTCGTAACCATATTGAAGAATGATCTGCTGGGGATCCTTGCGGATCGCCGCCAGACCGGGATTCTGCGCGGCCTCGGCATCGCCGGTCAGGCGCAGCACCAGCGTGTCGAGGGCGCGCAAAGTCGCCTGGTCACGCTCTTGCGGGGCCTGGCTGCTGACCGGCTCGAGCACCTGATAGAGGCTATTGAGGTTTTCGGCATGGCTCGCCACGCTGATCAACGACAGGCAGCCCACAGACAAGAGTTTGAAAAAACGCATGGAAGATTCCCGGACATAACGGCTGGAACAGGCCGTGTGAAGAAAATTGAGCATGGCTGTGACCACAGCACCTGGCAAAACATTCACACACCCGCTGGAAGTTTCGCACTGTCATAACCATAGCCGGTTACCGCTACACCTTATACAGACGCATCGCGCAGCACCAATAGGAGAAATATCGGTTTTTTTCCAAGGATATGTCCCTGCCCGTCGGCGCGAGGATGGCCGCTGCCCCTCAAGCCTGATAAAATCGCGCGCCTTCGCAGACCGGCAATGGCTGGGCACCCGGAATAATTCGTACAACGGTTATTCAATGGCCCCGGCGGTCGGTCGTTACCCAGAAATCCCCCCTAAAGGCCTGGATCATGAGCAAGCAACCCTCCCTGAGCTACAAGGACGCCGGTGTAGACATCGACGCCGGTGAAGCATTGGTCGAACGCATCAAGAGCGTCGCCAAGCGCACTGCGCGCCCGGAAGTCATGGGCGGCCTGGGCGGTTTCGGCGCCCTCTGCGAGATCCCGGCCGGCTACAAGCAACCGGTGCTGGTTTCGGGCACTGACGGCGTCGGCACCAAACTGCGTCTGGCCCTGAACCTGAACAAGCACGACAGCATCGGCATCGACCTGGTGGCCATGTGCGTGAACGACCTGGTGGTGTGCGGCGCCGAGCCGCTGTTCTTCCTCGACTACTACGCCACCGGCAAACTGAACGTCGACACCGCCGCCCAGGTGGTAACCGGCATTGGCGCCGGCTGCGAGCTGTCCGGCTGCTCCCTGGTCGGCGGCGAAACCGCTGAAATGCCAGGCATGTACGAAGGCGAAGACTACGACCTGGCCGGCTTCTGCGTCGGTGTCGTGGAAAAATCCGAAATCATCGACGGTTCGAAAGTCGCCACTGGCGATGCCCTGCTCGCCCTGCCATCGTCCGGCCCGCACTCCAACGGTTACTCGCTGATCCGCAAGATCATCGAAGTCTCGGGTGCCGACATCGAGAACACCCAGCTCGACGGCAAGCCACTGGCCGACCTGCTGATGGCCCCGACCCGCATCTACGTCAAGCCGCTGCTCAAGCTGATCAAGGACACCGGCGCCGTCAAGGCCATGGCCCACATCACCGGTGGCGGCCTGCTGGACAACATCCCGCGCGTACTGCCAAAAGGCGCCCAGGCGGTAGTTGACGTGGCGAGCTGGACCCGTCCGGCCGTGTTCGACTGGCTGCAAGAGAAAGGCAACGTCGATGAAACCGAAATGCACCGCGTGCTGAACTGCGGCGTAGGCATGGTGATCTGCGTGGCCCAGGAGCACGTTGAAACGGCCCTGAATGTACTGCGTGAAGCCGGCGAGCAACCTTGGGTCATCGGCCAGATCAGTACCGCCGCCGAAGGCGCTGCCCAGGTCGAGCTGAAAAACCTTAAGGCTCACTGATGCAAGAACAGAAGTCTGCAACCTGTGATGTCGTGGTGCTGTTGTCCGGCACCGGCAGCAACTTGCAGGCCCTGATCGACAGCACGCGGACCGGCGATAGCCCGGTCCGCATCCGCGCGGTGATTTCCAACCGCGCCGATGCCTACGGCCTGCAACGCGCCAGGGATGCGGGTATCGACACCCGCGTCCTGGATCACAAAGCGTTCGATGGCCGCGAAGCCTTCGATGCCGCGCTGATCGAACAGATCGACACGTTCAATCCGCAACTGGTGGTCCTGGCCGGCTTCATGCGCATCCTCAGCGCCGGCTTCGTGCGTCACTACCAGGGCCGCCTGTTCAATATCCATCCATCGCTGCTGCCCAAATACAAAGGGTTACACACTCACCAGCGCGCGCTGGAGGCCGGAGACACGGAGCATGGCTGCTCGGTGCACTTCGTCACCGAGGAACTCGATGGCGGACCACTGGTCGTACAGGCAGTAATACCGGTAGAGTTGCACGACACGCCGCAAAGCCTGGCCCAACGGGTTCACGCCCGGGAACACCAGATCTACCCGATGGCCGTGCGTTGGTTTGCCGAAGGCCGGCTGACCCTCGACGATCGCGGTGCCTCACTGGACGGCCAGTTGCTCGCCGCCAGCGGCCATTTGATTCGATACTAGGAGATTTTATGCGTCGCGCCCTGCTCTTCGCTTGCGCTCTGCTTGCCCTGCCCCTGGCACAGGCCGCAGACCTTCAACCGTTCTCCGCCAGCTACACCGCCGACTGGAAACAGCTGCCCATGAGCGGCACCGCCGAGCGCAGCCTGACCAAAGAGGCCAACGGCACCTGGAAGCTGAGCTTCAAGGCTTCGATGATGATCGCCAGCCTGACGGAAGAAAGCACCCTGACCCTGGACAAGGACACACTGCTGCCACAGTCCTACCACTTTGAACGTGGCGGCTTGGGCAAGGCCAAGAAAGCCGATCTGGATTTCGACTGGAACACGAAGATGGTCACCGGCACCGATCGCGGCGATCCGGTCAAACTGCCACTCAACCGTGGCATGGTCGATAAATCCACTTATCAGTTGGCCCTGCAGCACGACGTGGCGGCCGGCAAGAAAAGCATGAGTTATCAGGTTGTCGATGATGGCGAGATCGACACCTACGACTTCCGCGTACTGGGCCCGGAGAAGGTCGACACCAAGGCCGGCCAGATCGACGCGATCAAGGTCGAGCGCGTGCGCGACCCAACAAAAAGCAAACGCATCACGGTGCTCTGGTTCGCCAAGGATTGGGATTACCTGCTGGTACGCCTGCAACAGGTCGAGACCGACGGCAAGGAGTACAACATCATGCTCCAGGACGGTACGGTCAACGGCAAGGCTGTCAAAGGCAGCTGATCCACACCGATATCAAGAGAAGCCCCGCCCAGTGCGGGGCTTTTTTATGCGCGGATTTCCTGAACACTAAAACTGCACCCGCGCAAAGTCACCCTGTAGAAGATGAATCTGTGGGAGCGAGCCTGCTCGCGATAGCGCTAGGTCAGCCGGCATCGGTATTGACTGATACACCGTTATCGCGAGCAGGCTCGCTCCCACAAGGTGACTGCCCGACATTTCCCCCCCCCCCGAAACATGAAACCTTCTTCATGAAAAACACCCTGCGACCGAATGCCGCGCATTGCCTGACCTGCGGGATCGCTGAGTTTTTCATGAAGTTTTCTTAACAGACCCAGGCATTTACTTAGCCGGCTACCCAAATCTATAACAAAGTCCTGCACACGCCTTGCTGCAGATAACAGAGATTGGAGCTTGCAAGATGACTGTGAAAGTAACTGAACGCGATGACGCTCACATGTCCCACGAAGGTATTGCCGCCGGTATCCGCATCTGGGATGTACACCAACAGGACCTGCTGGTGGGGATGTTCCACTCCGAGACGGATGCCCATAACTACAAAGCCGAGCTGGAATGCCAGGAAAGGCAGCGCTCGGCTGAAATGACAGAATCCTGAACGATAAGAATCCCTGTGGGAGCGAGCCTGCTCGCGATAGCGGTGGATCAGCGACATCAATGTTGGCTGACAGACCGCCATCGCGAGCAGGCTCGCTCCCACAGTTTAGTGTTCAGTTCATCCTTACCACATCAAATCATCAGGGATCTGATACGCCGCATACGGATCATCAGCATCCACTTCTTCGGTCTGGGTATTGAGCTGCACGATGCGCTTGGGATCGCGCTCCTGGATCTTCAGGGCCGCTTCGCGCGGGATCACTTCGTAGCCGCCGGCATGATGGACGATCGCCAGCGAGCCGCTGCTCAACTTGTTGCGCATCAGCGTGTTGACCGAGATGCGCTTGACCTTCTTGTCGTCGACAAAGTTGTAATAATCCTCAGTGGTCAGCTTCGGCAAACGCGAGACTTCGATCAATTGCTTGATCTGCGCGGCCCGAGCTTTCTGCTCGGCTTTTTCCTGCTGCTGACGGTTGAGCTCCTGATCGCGCTTGACCTTCTCGGCCATGGCCTCTTGGGCGGCGCGCTGCTGGGAGTCATCCAGTTCGATCTGGCCCTTGTGGGCCAGGCGCTGCTGTTTCTGTTTCTCTTTGCCGACCTGCTTGGCCTGCTTTTGGTTGACCAGCCCTGCTTTGAGCAACTGGTCGCGAAGGGAAAGGCTCATGGTGCTTACTCACTTAGGCAACAGCCTCAGCCACAGCTGGGCAAATTCTTTTCCTGACGTTTGGCTTCGCCCCATAAGGCGTCCAACTCTTCGAGGGTGCAATCTTCCATGGGACGGTGGGTGTCGCGCAATGCCTGTTCGATAAATCGGAAACGTCGCTCGAATTTCCCATTGGCGTCACGCAGGGCCGTTTCCGGGTCGATTTTCAGGTGCCGGGCCAGGTTCACTACGCTGAACAGCAGGTCGCCGATCTCATCGCTGATGGCCACCGAATCGTTGTCAGCCATCGCTTCGAGGACTTCGTCCAGCTCCTCCCGGACCTTGTCGAGCACCGGCAACGGGCCTGGCCAGTCGAAACCGACCTGAGCCGCACGTTTTTGCAACTTCGCCGAGCGGGACAACGCCGGCAAGGCAACGGGTACATCGTCAAGCAACGACAGTTGCTCCGGTGCCGAGGCCTTCTCGGCCCGCTCCTCGGCCTTGATTTCTTCCCAGCGCTGCTTGACCTGTTCTTCGCTCAGGCGCGGGATGTCCACGGGCGCGTAGAGGTCACCGGTAGGAAATACATGGGGATGGCGGCGGATCAGCTTGCGGGTGATGCTATCGACCACGCCGGCGAATTCGAAGCGGTTTTCCTCCCGCGCCAACTGGCTGTAATACACCACCTGAAACAACAGGTCGCCCAGCTCACCCTGCAAGTGATCGAAGTCGCCACGCTCAATGGCATCGGCCACTTCGTAGGCTTCTTCCAGGGTATGGGGGACGATGGTCGCGTAGGTCTGCTTGATGTCCCACGGGCACCCGTACTGCGGGTCGCGCAGACGGTTCATCAGATGGAGCAGGTCTTCAAGGCTGTACATCAATCCAACTCATCACAAATCACCCTGTGGGAAATAATCCAATGGGAGTATGCCTGTGGGAGCAAAGCTTGCTCGCGATTGAGGTGGTGGCCCCAACGTATGTCGGAACTGATCCACCGCTATCGCGAGCAAGCTTGCTCCCACAGGCTCGCTCCCACATTTGGACCGCGCTTAACCCGGCGTGCGATTACGCCGGGTCTCGATGATGTTCGGCAGTTGGGAAATCCGCCCCAGCAACCGCCCCAGCGCATCCAATCCCGGAATCTCGATGGTCAGGGACATCAGCGCCGTGTTGTCTTCCTTGTTCGAACGGGTGTTGACTGCCAACACGTTGATCCGCTCGTTCAGCAACACCTGGGACACGTCACGCAGCAGGCCGGAACGGTCGTAGGCGCGAATGATGATGTCCACCGGGTAGGTGAGCACCGGCACCGGGCCCCAACTGACCTGGATGATCCGCTCCGGCTCACGGCCGGCCAGTTGCAGCACCGAAGCACAGTCCTGGCGGTGAATGCTCACCCCACGGCCCTGGGTGATGTAGCCGACGATCGCATCCCCAGGCAACGGCTGGCAGCAGCCGGCCATCTGGGTCATCAGGTTGCCCACGCCCTGGATCTGGATGTCGCCGCGCTTGCCGGGCTTGTAGCCGGTGGCCTTGCGCGGGATCAGTTCCAACTGCTCGTTGCCGCGTTCCGGCTCCACCAGTTGCTGGGCCAGGTTGACCAGTTGCGCCAGGCGCAAGTCGCCGGCACCGAGGGCGGCGAACATGTCTTCGGCGGTCTTCATGTTGGCCTTTTCGGCCAGCTTGTCGAAATCCACCTGCGGCAGGCCCAGGCGACTGAGTTCGCGCTCGAGCAAAGTCTTGCCGGCGGCGACGTTCTGGTCGCGGGCCTGCAATTTGAACCAGTGAACGATTTTCGCCCGCGCTCGCGATGTGGTGATGTAGCCCAGGTTCGGGTTCAGCCAGTCGCGGCTCGGCGTGCCGTGTTTACTGGTGATGATCTCGACCTGCTCACCGGTTTGCAGGCTGTAGTTGAGCGGCACGATCCGCCCGTTGATCTTGGCGCCACGGCAGTTGTGGCCGATCTCGGTGTGGACGCGATAGGCAAAGTCCAGCGGCGTGGCGCCCTTGGGCAGGTCGATGGCGTGGCCGTCGGGGGTGAAGATGTAGACCCGATCCGGCTCGATATCGACCCGCAATTGTTCGGCCAGACCGCCGATATCACCGAGCTCTTCATGCCACTCGAGCACCTGACGCAGCCAGGAGATTTTCTCTTCGTAGTGGTTGGAGCCCGACTTGACGTCGGTGCCCTTGTATTTCCAATGGGCGCAAACACCCAGCTCGGCTTCCTCGTGCATGGCGTGGGTGCGAATCTGCACCTCCAGCACCTTGCCCTCCGGGCCGATCACCGCCGTGTGCAGCGAGCGGTAGCCGTTTTCCTTCGGGTTGGCGATGTAGTCGTCGAACTCCTTGGGAATGTGCCGCCACAAGGTGTGCACGATACCCAGCGCGGTGTAGCAGTCGCGCATTTCCGGGACCAGTACGCGAACGGCGCGAACGTCGTAGATCTGGCTGAATTCCAGGCCTTTGCGCTGCATTTTGCGCCAGATCGAATAGATGTGCTTGGCTCGGCCGCTGATATCGGCCTCCACGCCCGTGGCCTGCAATTCTTCCCTCAGCTGGGTCATCACATCCGTGATGAAGCGCTCGCGATCCAGGCGCCGCTCATGTAGCAACTTGGCGATCTGCTTGTACTGGTCGGGCTCCAGGTAGCGGAAGGACAGGTCCTCCAGCTCCCACTTGATATGGCCGATGCCAAGGCGATGGGCCAGGGGGGCGTAGATGTCGAACACTTCCCGGGCGACGCGGTTGCGCTTTTCGTCGTCGGCGGATTTCACCGCGCGGATCGCGCAGGTGCGTTCGGCCAGTTTGATCAGTGCGACGCGCACGTCGTCGACCATGGCCACCAGCATCTTGCGCAGGTTCTCCACCTGGCCCTGAGTGCCCAGGACCATGGACTGGCGCGGACTGAGACTGGCACTGATCGCCGCCATGCGCAGCACGCCGTCAATCAGCTTGGCGACCACCGTGCCAAAACGCTGGCTGACCACCGGCAATTGGATCTGCCCTTCGCGCACACCGCGGTATAGCACCGCAGCCACCAGGGAGTCCTGGTCGAGCTTGAGGTCGGCAAGGATTTCGGCGATCTCAAGGCCCGTCTGAAAACTCGAGGTGCCTTCGGACCAGAGGTTCTTCGCCGCGTTGTGCTGCTGTTCCGCTTCACGCGCGAACTCGCAGGCTTCTTTCAAGGCTTCGCGATCCAGTGCCGTGTCGATACTGACCGCGTGATCGAGCCAAGCCTCGAGATTGATACTGCCGTCAGTGTTGATCGGCTGGTGTGCTCTCACCTGTACCATCTTTACATACCTTCCCTATGACGCAGATTCAATGCGTCAATAACGCTGACCTTCGTTGCCCGTGTCCCCGCCCAGGGCTGTGGCGGTTGGCACGAACGGGTCAGTCGGACAAGCCATCCTGGCTCGCTTCAAATAACGCCATGGCCTCGACATGTGCCGTCTGAGGAAACATATCGAGAATCCCGGCACGTTTTAACCGGTAGCCCTGCTTGATCAATTCGACCGTGTCCCGGGCCAAAGTTGCCGGGTTGCACGATACATATACCAACCGCCTGGCGCCCAGGGATGCCAGTTTGCGCACCACCTCGAAAGCACCGTCGCGGGGTGGGTCCAAGAGTACCGCAGAAAAGCCTTCGCCGACCCACTCGGCACCCGACAACGGCTGGGATAAATCGGCCTGAAAAAAGGCAGTGTTATTCAAATTGTTGCTGACGGCATTGGCCGCCGCGCGGTCAACCATGGCCTGTACACCTTCCACCGCCACCACTTGGCGCACCGCCTTGGCCAGGGGCAAGGCAAAGTTGCCCAGGCCGCAAAACAAGTCCAGCACCCGCTCCTCGGCTCGGGGCGCGAGCCACTCCAGGGCTTGGGCCACCATCGCCTCGTTGACCCCGGCATTGACCTGGATGAAATCCCCCGGCCGGTAAGCCAGCTCCAGGTCCCAGGCCTCAAGGCGATAACCCAGCGTCTGTCCCGGTTCGACCGGTTGCGGCTCGCCCTCACCCTGCAGCCACAACTGGGCTTGGTGGGCGGCGCAGAAATCCTTGAGAATCGTCAGGTCAGGCGCCGACAGTGGCGACACGTGCCGCAGCAACACCGCCAGGGACGAGCCAGCGAACAATTCCACATGTCCCAGCGCCTGGGGCTTGCTCAGGCGACGGAGCATGTCCGGCAAGCGACTCATGATCGGCTGCAAGGGCTGTACCAGTACCGGGCAATCGCCGATGGCCACGATGTCCTGGCTGCCGACGGCACGAAAACCCACTTCGAGTTTTTTTGCCTTCTGATCCCAGCGCACCGCCACGCGGGCACGACGCCGATAACCCAGTTCCGGCCCGCTCAATGGCGCAGCCCATTCATCCGGCTGCACGCCGGCGACCCGCGACAACTGCTCGGCGAGCATGCGCTGTTTCAGGGCGAGCTGTTCGTTGTGGGGCAAATGCTGGACGCTGCAACCGCCGCAGCGACCGGCATGCACGCACGGCGCCGCACGGCGCAGTTCACTGGACAGGAACACTCGCTCAGTGCGGGCATCGACCACTTTGCCATGGGCCCCCAGCACCCGCGCCTCGACCTCTTCGCCGGCCAGGGCGCCGATCACGAACCAGGTGCGCCCGTCCAGAAAGGCAATGCCCCGGCCATCGTTGGCCAAGCGTTCGATGGTCAAGCGCTGCTTCTTTCCGGTGGGCACCTGCGGGGCCCGGCTTCCGCCGCTGGGCTGGAAGCGCAGACCTCTTTCTTGCTTGGCCATCAGTTGGGCGCGTCGAAAATGCCGGTCGACAAGTAGCGGTCGCCGCGGTCGCAGATGATCGCGACAATGACCGCGTTTTCGACTTCCTGGGACAAGCGCAGCATGCCCGCCACGGCACCGCCCGAAGACACGCCGCAAAAGATGCCTTCTTCACGGGCCAGACGACGGGTAATGTCCTCCGCCTCGCTCTGGGCCATGTCGATAATGCGGTCCACGCGGTCGGCCTGGTAGATTTTCGGCAGATACTCCTCGGGCCAGCGACGGATGCCGGGGATGGCCGAGCCTTCCATCGGTTGCAGGCCGATGATCTGCACGTTCGGGTTCTGTTCTTTCAAATAGCGCGAGGTGCCCATGATGGTGCCGGTGGTGCCCATCGAGCTGACGAAATGGGTGATGGTGCCATCGGTCTGGCGCCAGATCTCAGGGCCAGTGGTGGTGTAGTGGGCTTCGGGATTGTCACCGTTGGCGAACTGGTCGAGCACCTTGCCGCGACCCTCGGCCTGCATCCGCTCGGCCAGGTCCCGGGCGCCCTCCATGCCTTCGTCTTTGCTCACCAGGATCAATTCGGCGCCATAGGCGGTCATTGCGGCCTTGCGCTCGGCACTGGAGTTGTCGGGCATGATCAGGATCATCTTGTAGCCCTTGATCGCCGCCGCCATGGCCAAGGCAATACCGGTGTTGCCAGAGGTCGCCTCGATCAGCGTATCGCCGGGGCGGATCTGCCCACGCAATTCGCCACGGATGAGCATCGACAGCGCCGGCCGGTCCTTGACCGAACCCGCCGGGTTATTCCCTTCGAGCTTGAGCAAAAGCGTATTGCTGGTCACGCCGGGCAGGCGCTGCAAACGAACCAGCGGAGTGTTGCCGACGCAATCGGCGATAGTGGGGTACTGCACGGTCATGGCGTATTCGCAATCCGGACTGCGGGGGCGCCTATCATACCGGCAAACCTTGCCCGGCCATATCACGCAAAGTGTGGTGGTTATGGCTTATGGGAATAAGCAACGAAAGTGGGCTGCAAGCTGCCACTCAGAAATCCTGATTGAAGGGATCGCCGAGGCACGGCAACCGGCGAGACCGATGCACGGCGACATCAATTTTACGAAGATTGCCTGCCCGCAAGTCGCTACACTGCGCAGGTATTGCGTGCCGGATGCGCGCAAAGCTCAAACAGACCGCTGGATGCAGGAGAAAAGTGTGCTCAAGAAACTGGGAATCAAAGGCCGCGTGCTGTTGCTGACCCTGTTGCCGACCAGCCTGATGGCGCTGGTCCTGGGCGGCTACTTCACCTGGATGCAGCAATCGGACTTGCATGCCCAGTTGCTGCAGCGTGGCGAGATGATCGCCGAACAGCTGGCGCCGCTGGTCGCCCCGGCCATGAGCCACCAGGACACCGATCTGCTGGAGCGGATCGCCACCCAGTCCCTCGAGCAAGCGGATGTGCGCGCCGTGACCTTCCTGGCTCCCGATCGCACATCGCTGGCCCACGCCGGCCCGACCATGCTCAACCGAGCCCCGGAGGGCAACAGTGCCCAATTGCTGCAACGCACCGGCAACGATGCCACGCGTTACCTGCTGCCAGTATTCGGCAAGCACCGCAACCTGGCCGGCGAGCTGATTCCCGAAGAAGCCGATCGGCTGCTGGGTTGGGTCGAACTGGAGTTGTCCCACAGTGGCATGTTGCTGCGCGGCTATCGCAGCCTGTTCGCCAGCCTGCTGTTGATCAGCGCCGGCCTGTGCCTGACCGCACTGCTGGCGTTGCGCATGGGTCGCACGATCAACCGGCCCCTGAGCCAGATCAAGCAAGCCGTGGCGCAACTCAAGGACGGTCACCTGGAAACCCGTCTGCCGCCTCTGGGCAGCCAGGAACTGGATGAGCTGGCGTCGGGCATCAATCGCATGGCCAGCACCTTGCAGAATGCCCAGGAAGAGTTGCAGCACAGCATCGACCAGGCCACTGAAGACGTGCGCCAGAATCTGGAAACCATCGAGATCCAGAACATCGAGCTGGACCTGGCCCGTAAGGAAGCCCTGGAAGCGAGCCGGATCAAGTCCGAATTCCTGGCGAACATGAGCCATGAAATCCGTACGCCGCTCAACGGCATCCTCGGCTTCACCCATCTGCTGCAGAAAAGCGAATTGACCCCGCGTCAGCTCGATTACCTGGGCACCATTGAAAAATCCGCCGACAGCCTGCTGGGCATCATCAACGAGATCCTCGACTTCTCGAAGATCGAGGCCGGCAAACTGGTGCTGGACAACATTCCGTTCAACCTGCGGGACTTGTTGCAGGACACCCTGACCATCCTCGCCCCCGCCGCCCACGCCAAACAACTGGAGCTGGTGAGCCTGGTCTACAGGGACACGCCCCTGTCGTTGGTGGGCGATCCGCTGCGCCTCAAGCAGATCCTGACCAACCTGGTGAGCAATGCCATCAAGTTCACCCGCGAAGGCACCATCATCGCCCGCGCCATGATGGAAGACGAACACGAAGACAGCGTGCAACTGCGCATCAGCATTCAGGACACCGGTATCGGCCTGTCGAACCAGGACGTACGGGCCCTGTTCCAGGCGTTCAGCCAGGCCGACAATTCCTTGTCCCGGCAACCGGGTGGCACCGGCTTGGGCCTGGTGATTTCCAAGCGCCTGGTGGAGCAGATGGGTGGCGAAATCGGCGTGGACAGCACGCCGGGCGAAGGCTCGGAGTTCTGGATCAGCCTGCGCCTGCCCAAGACCCGTGACGACGCCGAAGATTTGCCTGGCCCGCCGCTACTGGGTCGGCGCGTAGCGGTGCTGGAAAACCATGAACTGGCCCGTCAGGCCCTGCAACACCAGCTCGAGGACTGCGGTCTGGTGGTGACACCGTTCAACACCCTGGAAAACCTGACCAACGGTGTGACCGTCGCCCACCAGACCGATCAGGCGATCGACCTGGCGGTGCTGGGCATCACCAGCAACGACATGCCGCCGGAACGCCTCAGCCAACACATCTGGGATCTTGAGCATCTGGGCTGCAAGGTACTGGTGCTGTGCCCCACCACTGAACAGACGCTGTACCACCTCTCCGTGCCCAACCCCCACAGCCAATTGCAGGCCAAGCCGGCCTGCACGCGCAAGTTGCGCCGCTCGCTTTCCGACCTGGTCAACCCGCGCCCGCCCCGCAACGAACCCAACGAACCGGTGGGCAGCCGCGCACCCAAAGTGCTGTGCGTGGACGACAACCCGGCCAACCTGCTGTTGGTGCAAACGCTGCTCGAAGACATGGGCGCCAAGGTGCTGGCGGTGGAAAGCGGTTATGCGGCGGTCAAGGCCGTGCAAAAGGAAACCTTCGACCTGGTGCTGATGGATGTCCAGATGCCCGGCATGGACGGTCGCCAGAGCACCGAGGCGATCCGCCAATGGGAAAGCGAGCGTCATTGCACGCCGCTGCCAATCGTCGCCCTCACCGCCCACGCCATGGCCAACGAAAAACGCGCCCTGCTGCAAAGTGGCATGGATGACTACCTGACCAAGCCCATCAGCGAACGGCAACTGGCCCAGGTGGTGCTTAAATGGACCGGCCTGGCCCTGCGTAACCAGGCGCCGGACCGGAGCACCGACGCTCAGGGCGGCAGCGAACTGCTGGTGCTCGATCATGAAGAAGGCCTGCGCCTGGCCGCCGGCAAGGCCGATCTGGCGGCGGACATGCTGGCAATGCTGCTGGCGTCCCTGGAAGCCGACCGCGAAGCGATTCGCCAGGCCAGCGAGGCCAATGATCACAACGCCCTGATCGAACGGGTCCACCGCCTGCATGGCGCCACTCGCTACTGCGGCGTACCGCAATTGCGCGCCGCCTGCCAGCGCAGCGAGACCCTGCTCAAACAACAGGACCCCAAGGCCGAGGCCGCTCTGCAGGAACTGGAACGTGCCATCGACCGCTTGGCCAACGAGGCACGCATCAGCGCCTGATCCAGGGCAATAGCCCAAAACCCGGGATCAAGGAAAATCTAAACGCCTAGAGGCTTATCTTTTGTGCCAGGAGGCCGCCATGCGCGCGATTCTTTTCAGCAGCCAGACCTACGACCGCGACAGTTTCAGCAAAACCCCGGCGCCCGCTGGCCTTGAACTGCAGTATCAGCCGGCACGCCTGAACCTCGACACCGTGGCCCTGGCCGAACACCATGAAGTGGTGTGCGCCTTCATCAACGACGACCTGAGCGCCCCGGTGCTGGAGCGGCTGGCACAGGGCGGCACGCGGCTGATCGCCCTGCGCTCGGCCGGCTATAACCATGTCGACCTGAACGCTGCCAAACGGCTGGGGTTGAGCATCGTCCGGGTGCCGGCGTATTCGCCCCATGCCGTGGCCGAGCATGCCGTGGCGCTGATCATGGCCCTCAATCGCTGCTTGCATCGCGCTTACAACCGCACCCGGGACGGCAATTTCAGCCTCCATGGGCTGACCGGTTTCGATCTGGTGGGCAAGACGGTCGGCGTGATCGGCACCGGGCAGATCGGCGCGACGTTCGCGCGGATCATGGCCGGCTTCGGCTGCCGGTTATTGGCCTACGATCCGTCCCCCAACCCGCAGGTCCAAGCCCTGGGCGCTCGTTACCTGCCCTTGGCCGATCTGCTGGCGCAAGCACAGATCATCAGCCTGCATTGCCCGCTCAACGAGCAGAGCCGACATTTGATCAACGCCGATTCATTGGCTGCCATGCAACGTGGCGCGATGCTGATCAACACCGGACGCGGCGGCCTGGTGGACACACCCGCCTTGATCGAGGCGTTGAAAAGCGGTCAGTTGGGCTATTTGGGGCTGGATGTCTATGAGGAAGAAGCGCAACTGTTCTTCGAGGACCGCTCCGACCTGCCCTTGCAGGATGATGTGCTGGCTCGGTTGCTGACGTTCCCCAACGTGGTGGTCACCGCGCATCAGGCCTTCCTGACCCATGAAGCGTTGGCCGCCATCGCCGCGACGACCCTGGACAACATCGGCGCCTGGGCCGCCGGCACCCCACAAAACCTGGTGGACAGCTGAGCATTACCCTTGTGGGAGCGAGCCTGCTCGCGATTACGATGGGCCTGTCAGCATGGCGTCGACTGACGCCCCGCTATCGCGAGCAGGCTCGCTCCCACAGGGGATTTCGTCGCCTGGATCATCCCAACCCATGGCCCGTGCTAGCATATCGCGCCTATCTGGAGGACCCATGGCCGAACACGATTTCCGCTACACCCTGATGAACCCGCAACACACCCTGACCGAGGTCCGCGCCCTGGCGCCGGGCCGTTATCAGGTCACCGGCAACGGCGGTTCGATTCAGGCCAACGATGTGCTGCTCGTCACCCTCAAAGGCAGCAAGGATTTGTCCATGCGCCTGACCGTGGACACCGTTCGGCACTTGCTCAAGCCCATGGGTCAATGGACCGCCATGACCACCGGCCCGGTGTTCGGGGAGCTGGCGATCCACACCTGGCAGGTCAACTGCGACCGCTGCGCCAAGCAACTGAGCTTTGAATTTGCCGTCGACGCCAAGCTCGGCGTCAAGGCGCAGAAGCCGGCCGCCACCGCGCGCATTGCCGAGCTGGGCTGGACCACCGTCGGTGAAAAACACCTGTGCCCGACCTGCCAGGAAGCCGCCTGATGAAACGCCTGGCCCTGACCGCGCTGATCGGCGCCGGCCTGATGGGTTGCGCCGCCGAGCCGGTGCAATTGCAGCAAAACCGCAGCTACATCCTGGAATGGATTGGCGAACGGCCCTTGATGGACTACAGCAACCTGACCATCACCCTCGGGGACGACGGTCGGGCCTACGGCAACGGCGGCTGTAACCACTGGTTCGCGCCCTACACCCTGGAAGGCCACCGATTGAGCTTCGGCAAGATCGGCAGCACCCGCAAACTCTGCGCCCCGGCGCTGATGGAGCAGGAGACGCGCTTTTTGCAGGCCCTGGAAAAGGTCGAACGCTGGGACATCTCGCCCATCGAGCAAATGCGCTTCTGGCCGGCCCAGGGCAAGCCCCTGCGGTGGTGGCTGGAGGAAGGTTGAGACCCGTTAAAACACGGACATAGGTTGCACCCGTGGCGAGGGAGCTTGCTCCCGCTGGGCTGCGCAGCGGCCCCCTCTGTTCTATCTGAGATTGCGCGGGTGGCAGGTCACTTTTGGGGCTGCTTCGCAGCCCAGCGGGAGCAAGCTCCCTCGCCACAAAAGCCTCCTTGCCTCCTTGCTCATTGCCACAAAGAGGGGTTATTTGAACGCCTGCAACGCCTCAAGCTTGGCCATCACCGCCGCCGCCGTCTGTTCCCCCAGCATCTGCTCGCGCACCTTGCCCTGGTTGTCGATGATGTAAGTCACCGGTAACCCTTCGCTGCGCGGGATATCAAAAAAGTCGGCCGGGTCCCGGGCCAGCACGGTGAAGCCGATGCCCATTTTCTCGCTGGCGCTCTTGAGCTCCTCACCTTGCACCTGATCAAAATTGACCCCGAAAACCCCCACGTTACGGCCCTTGAGCTGTTCGGCCAGGGCATTGAACTCGGGGATTTCGGTACGGCACGGTGCGCACCACTCGGCCCAGTAGTTGAGCACCACCCACTGTTTATCCAGCCGTTTTGAGGCGATAGCCTGACCGTTCTGGTCAACTCCATAGTCATTCCCGCAGCCGGCGAGCAACAAAATCCCCATGAATGCCAGTGCCTTCGTCAATCGCCTTGCCATGTGCCAATCCTTGTATTGAATGTGAACGTCGGCGCGGCCCACCGTTTTCGAACGCGCCCGTCTCAGGTGCCTGGTACCTCGCGACACAGTAGAATAGCCGCCACCTTACGCAAGATGCGACCCGCTCATGACCGATCTGACGCTATATCACAACCCGCGCTGCTCCAAATCCCGCGGTGCGCTGGAACTGTTGGAGGCCCGTGGCCTGACGCCCACCGTGGTCCGCTACCTGGAAACCCCGCTCGACGAAGCGCAGTTGGAACGCCTGTTGGCCAAGCTCGGCATCACTGCCCGGCAACTGCTGCGCACCGGTGAGGACGAATACAAGACCCTGAACCTGGCCGATGAAAACCTGAGCCAGTCCCAACTGATCGCCGCCATCGCCGCTCACCCCAAACTCATGGAACGACCGATTCTGGAAACCGCTGACAAGGCCGTGATCGGCCGCCCGCCAGAGAAGATCCTGGAGATCCTGCCGTGAGCACACCGTACATTCTGGTGTTGTATTACAGCCGCAGTGGCTCGACCAACGAAATGGCCCGGCAGATCGCCCGGGGCATCGAGCAGGCCGGGCTGGAAGCGCGGTTGCGCACGGTGCCGGCGATTTCCGCCGAGTGCGAAGCGGTATCGCCGGACATTCCCGAACAAGGCCCGCTGTATGCCAGCCTCGATGACCTGAAAAACTGCGCCGGCCTGGCCCTGGGCAGTCCGACCCGTTTCGGCAACATGGCCGCGCCGCTAAAATACTTTCTCGATGGCACCAGCAACCTGTGGCTGACCGGCGCCCTCGTGGGCAAGCCGGCCGGTGTGTTCACTTCCACCGCGAGCCTGCATGGCGGCCAGGAAACCACTTTGCTGTCGATGATGCTGCCGCTGTTGCACCACGGCATGCTGATCACCGGCCTGCCCTACAGCGAGTCAGCCTTGATCGAAACCGAGGGCGGAGGCACGCCGTACGGCCCGAGCCATCATGCCGGGGCCGACGGTAAAAGCGGCTTGAACGAACATGAAGTGGCGCTGTGCCGGGCACTGGGCTTGCGCCTGGCAAAAACCGCCCTACTGCTGGAGAACGGCCGTGGCTAAGAAGCCGAAAATCCTGCCGCCCATTCAGTGGCTGGAACCGCGGGTACGCATCGCCCGGGTCCTGAGCCTGCTGTGCTTTTTCGGGCTGGTGGGGTTGCTCTGTGTGTATTACCTGCTGATCGCCGACCTGCACGGCGCGCGCCCCTGGGTGATTCTGCTGATCGAGCTGGTGCCGCTGCTGATACTGGCGCCAGGCATGATCAGCGGCAGCCCCCGCGGGCATTCGTGGATGTGCTTTGTGGTAAACCTGTACTTCATCAAAGGCGCGCTGGCGGCCTATGACCCGAACCGACAGGTGTTCGGCTTGCTGGAAATGACGGCGAGCGTGGCGGTGTTCTGCTCGGCGCTGCTGTATGTGCGTTGGCGGTTTCAGTTGAACCGGCGGTTGGCTGGAGAAGGCGAGATTTCCGTCGCCTGATAGATGGCTATCGCGAGCAGGCTCGCTCCCACAGGGAATCTGTGAACGCCACAAATCTCATGTGGGAGCGAGCCTGCTCGCGATGCGGCCTCAATGATTGACGGTATACGCCAGCATCATCGAAATCTGGCTCATGGGCCTTCCACCACTCTCTTCATGCCACTGGTTGAAGGCCTGCTGCACCGTCGCCAGATCCCGCAGGCTGGTGGGAACCTTGTCGATGATGTCCTGCGCATTGAGCGCCGCCACCACGTCATAACTGGGCACAAAAGTGTCCTTGCCCATCATCCGCAGGAAACGCGGAGCCGACAGACCGCCCAGTTGATGGCCGTGCTTTTTCAGGTAGGTCCACAGGCCTACGATGTCGGTCACCGGCCAGTCGGCGATCAGCGCGCCAAAGCTGCCTTTTTCATGGGCCACGTCCAGTATCAATTGCGCGTTGCGCGGCACGCTCTTGAGCTTGCCCAAGTGACGGATGATCCGCGCGTCCTGCATCAGCCGCTCCAGGTGCTCGGCGCTCATCAGCACGACTTTTTCCGGGTCGAACTTGAAAAACACTTCCTCGAACGCCGGCCACTTGGCGTCCACCAGGCTGTGCTTGAGCCCGGCGCGAAACACCCGCAGCGCCATGGTCGAGAGGTAGCGGTCGTCGCTGATCTTGCGCAGTTGGGCCGGGGTCTTGGGAACAGGCAGGTGGGCTTCCAGTTCAGCCGCCGAACCGAAGCGGTTCAGACAATACTCGTGCAGCCACTTGTAATCGCGCATGCCCTCTCCTGGGGTCGGAAATGAAAACGGCGCTCTAAGTGACCTGGCCACGAGCGCCGTGAATAGGAGCCGCTGAGTTCGTCAGAGGTTCACCACGTTGACGAATCGCGGCGTGGCGCTTTCGTCGATGCGCAGGTTGGTGAAGTCGAACAGGTTACGGTCCGCCAGTTGCGACGGAACGACGTTCTGCAAGCCGCGGAAAATGCTCTCGGTGCGGCCCGGGGTCTTGCGCTCCCACTCCTGCAGCATCTCCTTGACCACCTGGCGTTGCAGGTTTTCCTGGGAGCCGCACAGGTTGCAAGGGATGATCGGGAACTGCTTGAAGTCTGAATAGGCCTGGATGTCTTTCTCGCTGCAGTAGGCCAGCGGGCGGATCACCACGTTGCGCCCGTCATCGGCGCGCAGCTTGGGCGGCATGGCTTTGAGCGAGCCGTTGTAGAACATGTTGAGGAAAAAGGTCTCGACGATGTCGTCGCGGTGGTGCCCCAGGGCCATCTTTGTCGCGCCGATCTGGTCGGCAAAGGTGTAGAGCGTGCCACGACGCAGGCGTGAGCACAGCGAGCAAGTGGTCTTGCCTTCCGGGATCAGCTCCTTGACCACCGAATAGGTGTCCTTCTCGACGATGTGATATTCCACGCCCAGCGATTGAAGGTAGGCCGGCAACACATCCTCGGGGAAACCGGGCTGCTTCTGGTCCATGTTCACCGCGACAATGTCGAACTTGATCGGCGCAACCTTCTGCAAATGCATCAGCACATCGAGCAAGGTGTAGCTGTCCTTGCCGCCGGACAGGCAGACCATGACCTTGTCGCCGTCTTCAATCATATTGAAATCAGCGACCGCCTCACCGGCCTGGCGGCGCAGGCGCTTTTGCAGTTTGTTCTGGTTGACCGTAAGAGTGCCCATGACGCGAAATCCGTGAGGTGTGACGAAAGGCCGGCATTTTACGCAAAAAATCCCGAATATGGCACCGCCCCTGTGGCGAGGGAGCTTGCTCCCGCTGGGTTGCGAAGCAGCCCTCTGGGCTCGTCTGTTGGCGTCTGCTTCGCAGCCGAGCGGGAGCAAGCTCCCTCGCCACAGGAAATCTCTTGGCCATGGGAAGCGCTCACAGATCACGCCGCGATTAGCCTGCTCCTTTACAGCGCGATTTGCTCTAAGCCCCCCATCCCCCTGGCGAGAACTCCTTTCTATACTGCGACATAAGGTCGCACACACTTACAGACCTGTACTTACTCGGCCGTTTGGCCCGTAGGCGCTCCGTTGGGGGGCGATGGCAATAACAAAGGAGTGACTGACTATGATCCATCATGTCGTGGGGCTCTTTACCCACCCTGATCAAGAATGGAAAGAAATCCGTGGCGATCAGGAGGAAAGCATCAGCCACATGTACCTCACCCACACGCTGATCCTGGCGGCCATTCCCGCGGTATCGGCGTTTATCGGCACCACGCAGGTAGGATGGGTCATCGGCAACCGGCCTCCGGTGATGCTCACCCAGGAAAGTGCGCTGTGGATGACCATCATGTCGTACCTCGCCATGTTGGGCGGTGTGGCGGTGATGGGCGCCTTCGTGCACTGGATGGCTCGCACCTATGACGCCAACCCGAGCCTGGCGCGCTGCGTCGCATTCGCCACCTACACCGCGACCCCCTTGTTCATCGGCGGCCTGGCGGCGCTCTATCCGCACATGTGGCTGGGGATGATCGTCGGTACGGCAGCGATCTGCTACACCGTCTACCTGCTGTATGTGGGCCTGCCCACTTTCATGAATATTCCTCAGGACGAGGGTTTTCTGTTTTCCAGTTCGGTGCTTGCCGTGGGTCTGGTGGTGCTGGTGGCTATCATGGCGTTTACGGTGATTGTCTGGGGGCTGGGCGTCGGTCCGGTGTATACCAACTGAAGCGTTCGAACCCGCTCAGGGTTCCCTTCTGAAAACAAAGCAATATCTGCCAATACAGGCCGCCGCAAGGCGGCCTTCCTGTGTTTGGCGCTGGCGAAACGACCACTGGGCGTCTGGGCGATTCGCAACGGCCGGCGCTTGCGGCATACTCAAGCCTCTGGAGACCCGTACAGCATGCTTGAGCAACTCAATACCCGCGTCGAAGAGTGTTACCAACAAGCCGAAACCTTTTTCAAACGTCCTTTCAAACGTCCCGTGGTCAGCTTCAAATTGCGTGGCCAGAAGGCCGGTGTCGCGCACCTGCATGAGAATCTGCTGCGCTTCAATCCACAGTTGTACCGGGAAAACGCCGAAGACTTTCTCAAGCAGACCGTCGCCCACGAGGTTGCGCACCTGATTGCCCATCAGCTATTCGGCGAACGCATTCAGCCTCATGGTGAAGAGTGGCAACTGATCATGCGCGGCGTGTACGAACTGCCGCCCAACCGCTGCCATACCTACGAGATCAAGCGCCGCAGCGTGACCCGCTACATCTACAAATGCCCCTGCGACGGCAGCGACTTCCCCTTCTCGGCCCAGCGTCACAGCCTGGTACGTCAGGGGCGCCGCTATTTGTGCCGCAGTTGCCGCAATACCTTGGTGTTCAGTGGGGAGACGCGGGTGGAGTAGCAGGTTTTTGTTGCGTCTGGGCTGGCCCCATCGCGAGCAGGCTCGCTCCCACAGGGATTCTGTGAGTGCTATAGATCCAGTGTGGGAGCGAGCTTGCTCGCGATGAGGCCCGAAAGAACGCTACAAAACCACCCCGGCATCGCGCAGTTGCGCAATCCGCTCAACACTAAACCCCAACTCCCCCAACACCTGATCCGTGTGCGCTCCCAGCCCCGCGCCAATATGCCGAGGCTCGGGCAAGCCGTGCGAGAACTTCAACGGACAGGCCATCTGCGCCTGGCTCGAACCATCGCCACGAGGCACCTGGGTCACGACGTCCCGGGCCGCCAACTGGGGATGCCTGAGTGTTTCTTCCAGGCTCAGCACCGGTTCGACGCAAGCATCAACCCCCGCAAACAACCGGCACAGCTCAGCGAAATCATGCTTCTGGAATTCAGCCTGCAATTGCTGCTTTAGCTGCCGTTGCTGATCTGGATGGGGCGACAGCCCCTGGGCCGCCAGCTCCGGCCGTCCCAGGGTCTCGCACAACGCCTGCATGAAGACCGGCTCCAGGCTGCCCACCGACATCCAACGGCCATCCCGGGTGCGGTAATAGTCATAGAAGCTGCCACCGTTGAGCATCTGGTTTTCCCACTCAGGTGCCACGCCGCAGGCCAGATAACCGGCACCGGCCAAAGCGTTGAGGCTGAACACACAGTCGGTCATGCTCACGTCCAGATGCTGGCCCTGCCCGGTCTGCTGACGGGCGATCACCGCCGCCAACAGCCCGATCACCCCGTGCAGGGAACCACCGGCGATGTCCGCCGCCTGAATGCCCAGCGGTAATGGCCCGGCGTCGGCACGCCCGGTGTGGCTGGCGAGCCCCGCCAGGGCCAGGTAGTTGATGTCGTGGCCGGCGCGATCCTTGTAGGGCCCGGTCTGGCCGTAGCCGGTGATGGACACGTAGATCAATCGGGGATTGATCGCCTTCAAGGCTTCGTACCCCAGGCCCAGCCGCTCCATCACACCGGGGCGGAACTGTTCCAGCAGGATGTCGTGGTCGCCCAGCAACTGCTTGATCACCTCCAGCGCCGCCGGCTGCTTGAGGTCCAGGGCCAGGCTGCGCTTGTTGCGGTTGAGGTAGGCATGACTGGCCGAGACGCCCTGATCATGGGGCGGCAGTATCCGTAACAGATCCGGGCGGGTCGGCGACTCGATGCGCAACACCTCGGCCCCCATGTCCGCCAGCAACAACGAGGCGAACGGGCCGGGCAGCAGGGTCGAGAAGTCCAGAACCTTGAGCGATGCCAGTGGGCCTTGCATGGGCGATCTCCGCGTGATGATGCCCTCAAGACTAGGCAGGGGTTGGCGGTGGAGCAATTACCGCAGGTGTCAGTCTGGCTGACCATTGCGCTCAGCAACAGCATCCTCGACTGAAAAATCCCTCCAATAAAAAAACCCGCCGAAGCGGGTTTTTTATTGCAGCGAAAAGTTACTTCACAGCAGCAGGGGTTGGGCCTTCGGCCACGCCCAGGTCGTCTTCTTCACGGGTGTCGGAGATGCCGCGACCGCCGGAAGCCAGTTCGCTCTGCAACTGGTCTACGTCCAGTTCCTTGACCCACTTGGCAACCACGATGGTGGCCACAGCATTGCCCACCAGGTTGGTCAGGGCGCGGGCTTCGGACATGAAGCGGTCGATACCCAGAATCAGCGCCAGGCCGGCTACCGGCAGATGACCCACAGCCGACAGGGTGGCCGCCAGCACGATGAAGCCGCTACCGGTCACGCCGGCAGCACCTTTGGACGACAGCAGCAGCACCAGCAGCAGGGTGATCTGGTGAGTCAGGTCCATCGGCGTGTCGGTGGCCTGGGCGATGAACACCGCAGCCATGGTCAGGTAGATCGAAGTGCCGTCGAGGTTGAACGAGTAGCCGGTCGGGATCACCAGACCCACTACGGATTTCTGTGCGCCCAGACGCTCCATCTTGATCAGCATGCGTGGCAGGGCCGATTCCGACGAGGAAGTGCCCAGCACGATCAGCAGTTCTTCACGGATGTAACGGATCAGCTTGACGACACTGAAGCCGTGGGCCCGGCAGATGGCGCCCAGCACCACCAGGACGAACACCACACAGGTGATGTAGAAGCAGATCATCAACTGGCCCAATTGCACCAGCGAACCGACACCGTAGGCGCCGATGGTGAACGCCATGGCACCGAACGCACCGACCGGCGCCAGTTTCATGATCATGTTGATGATGTTGAACATCACGTGGGCGAAGCGATCGATGAAGTCCAGCACCGGCTTGCCGTAGGCACCCAGGCGATGCAGGGCGAAACCGAAGATCACCGAGAACATCAGCACTTGCAGGATATCGCCATTGGCGAACGCGCCGACGATGGTGTTCGGGATCACGTTGAGGATGAAGGCCACGATGCTCTGGTCTTTACCAGCCGAGATGTAACCGGCGATCTTGCTGGTGTCCAGGGTCGTCACATCGATGTGCATGCCGGCGCCCGGTTGCACGACGTTGACCACGACCAGACCGATCAACAGGGCGATCGTGGAGACGATTTCGAAGTACAGCAGCGCGTAGCCACCGGTCTTGCCCACCGACTTCATGTTCTGCATGCCGGCAATACCGCTGACAACGGTACAGAAGATGATGGGGGCGATGACCATTTTGATCAGTTTGATGAATCCGTCACCCAGCGGTTTGAGGGCAACGCCGGTCTGCGGATAGAAGTGGCCGAGCAAAATGCCGATGGCAATGGCTACGATCACCTGGAAATACAGGGATTTGTACAGTGGCTGACGAGTCGTCATGGCAAACCTTCCTCAAGCGTCCCGTGTGACAACATCCACCTGTCGTCCACGAAACCTCAATTGCGAACCCTCCTGCACTGGAGGGATTTGTTTTGGCGGCTGCACGGCGGCAGACCTGCGGATGCCTATCGCAAGGCCCATGCCATTTTCCGGAAAATGCCTACAACCCCTGAGCTACAAGGGCTACACGCGGGTAAACAGACCTGAACAGCCAGACGCAGATGGCGGATTCCCGCCCACAAGGCCGTTCTCGCTCCGGGATTTGGCGGATATCCGCCTTGTCGAGCGCAAGGCCCCTGCTACCATCGGCAGCTCAATAAACGGATTCCTGCCATGCGCCAACGCACCATCGCCAGCCACTTCGCCCGCGCCGCCCTGGGTGGTGC
Organism: Pseudomonas sp. JL2; assembly: GCF_031570495.1. Classification (NCBI taxonomy): domain Bacteria; kingdom Pseudomonadati; phylum Pseudomonadota; class Gammaproteobacteria; order Pseudomonadales; family Pseudomonadaceae; genus Pseudomonas; species Pseudomonas sp. JL2. The sequence goes on along the minus strand of NZ_JAKUDH010000020.1, from coordinate 38,248 downwards.
GCGCCGGCAAGGTTTCGATTACGTTCCCTTGTTGCAACAGCTGGGCATCAGCCCCGAGCTGTTGGACGAGCCGCGAGCACGCATAGCACCAGCGCAGTTCGCCAGCCTGTTGCAGGCCCTGCGGCTGGCACTGGGGGACGAGTATCTGGGATTTGGTCTGGCCCCCAGTAAACCCGGGACGTTTGCCATGATGTGTCACGCGTTGATCCACTGCCGGACCCTGGGCAAGGCACTTCAGCGCGGGTTGTTGTTCTACAGCCTCTTCCCCGCCGCCCCGAGCCTGACGCTTGAGGCCGAAGGGGAACGGGTGCGTTTGAACCTGGATGAAACGACACTGCGCGACCCCGACCATTTCCTGGCCGAAAGCCTGCTGGTGATCTGGCATCGCCTCGGCAGTTGGCTGATCGGCCAGCGGATCGGTCTGGAACAGGCGACATTCAGCTATGCCAAGCCCGCCCATGGGGCTGAGTACGATCTGTTGTTCCCCTGCCCGCTGGTGTTCCAGGCGCAACGTTGCAGCCTGTTGTTCCACAGTCGCTACCTGGATATGCCGTTGCTGCAGGACGAACGAACCCTCAAGCACTTTCTTGAACACTCTCCCGCCGACCTGCTGTCACGCCCTGACGATGGCAACAGCCTGAGCAGCCAGCTACGCCGCCTGCTCAGCCGCGACGCCGCACGCTGGCCGGATCTGGACACCGTCGCCGCCCATCTGCACATCAGTCCGCAGACGTTGCGCCGGCATCTGCGGGAGGAAGGCACCAGCTTCCAGGAACTCAAGGATCAGCTGCGGCGGGATATCGCCATCTACCATCTGGGACGCGCGGACCTGTCGTTGCAGCAGATTGCCGAACAGCTGGGATTCTCTGAACCGTCGGCGTTTCACCGGGCATTCAAGAAATGGACGGGGGTGACGCCGGGGGCTTATCGGGAGCAGGAGAGTTGATGGAGGGGCTGCAGATTTTCAGTGGACACACAACCCGCGCGCCCCTCAGATCAAAATGTGGGAGCTTGGCTTGCCCGCGATGGCGCCCTTGAGACCGCCATCGCGGGCAAGTCATGCTCCCACAGGTCTGATCCCAGCAGGTATCCGTTAGCAGTCAAAGCACCGGAAAATGAATCCGAAATGCCGCCCCGCCCAACTCTGAATCCCCCAGGGTCAACCGGGCGCCGTAGCTTTCGATGATGTCTTTGACCACCGCCAGCCCAATGCCCTGCCCCGGATGCTGGCGATCCAGCCGCTCACCACGCTGCAGAATCCGCGCGCGTTGATCCGGCGGCACACCTGGCCCGTCATCCTCGACACACAATTCAATACCGCCGAGGGTCTGATGCACGCTGATGCGCACCTCGCCCAGGCACAGCCGATAGGCGTTTTCCAACAGATTGCCGAGCATTTCCAGCAAGGCGCCCTGCTCGATCGGCACATGGCACTGCTCCGGCAGATCGAAGCTGACGTGGACGCGCTTGTCGCGATAGACCTTGTCCAGCGTATCGCACAGGCTTTGCAGCACCGGGCGCAAGCGCACCTGATGGCGCACCAGGCCACTTTTGCGCAGGCTGGCGCGCTGCAACTGATAGCCGATCTGCTGGCTCATGCGCTCGATCTGGCTTTGCAGCACCCAGGCCTGTCCACGATCATCGGCGCGCCGGGCCATGTCTTCACTCACGCCTTGCAGCACCGCCAGCGGGGTTTTCAGGCTATGAGCCAAATCATCGAGGGAGTCACGATAGCGGCTGCGCTGCTCCCGCTCGCCATGCAACAGGCGGTTGAGGGAACCGGTCAAGCGCAGCAGCTCCCGAGGGTGCTCGGTGCTGAGACTTTCCCGGCTGCCGCTTTCGATTTCGTCCAGTTCCTGGCTCAGGCGCCTCAACGCGCGAAGTCCCCAGCTCAGGCCAATCCACAACAGGGCCAACAACACTGCCAGCGCAGCACCGAAGCCCAGGTAGAGATTTTCCCGCAGGCCGTCGAGCGTCACTTCGTAATCGCGCACCGGTTGCAGGGTGACGAAACTGAACGCCGCACTCTGGCCACCGAGCAGTTTGACTTCGACGTCGTAGACGAAAAACTCCTGGCCGTTGTCTTCGCGGATACGCGCGAACTGATTGCCCTGGCCGTCGTAGCGCGGCGTGTAATTGATGTTCTCTTCCCGAGTGGCCTTGGACCGCCACACCAAGCGCCCGTCGCGATCATAGATGTAGCCCAGCAGACGGGCATCGGCGAGGTTAAAGCGCTCATCGGGCAATTGCGCCGGCATCTTCAAGCGGTTGTTTTCCACACGGGCAGCGGAAATGAGCGTGGTCACGTCCGACGCCAGGCGTTGTTCGATGGACTCCTGCAGGGCCAGGCTGAACGCGCCTTGCATGGCCGGCAGCAGTGCCAGCATGAACAACACCGCCAGGGTCATGGCGGCCAGCATCAACCGCAACCGTAGCGAACGAATCACTGGCAACGCTCGTTGAACAGGTAACCCAGGCCACGCACGGTTTCGATCGGTTTGAAGCCGGCCGGGGCTTCCAGTTTGCGCCGCAGACGCCCCACCAGCACTTCGATGACATTGGGGTCACGCTCGTCGTCATCCGGGTAAAGCTGCTCCATCAAGCGGTCCTTGGCGACCACCTGCTGATGATGGCGCATCAGGTATTCAAGGATGCGGTATTCATAGGCCGTCAGCGCCAACGCTTCCTCACCCAGGGACGCTTGCTTGCGATTGAGGTCCAATAGCAACGGACCGGCCACGATGGTCGACTGGGTGAAACCACTGGAACGGCGCAACAACGCGTTCAGGCGGGCCTCCAGCTCTTCGAACTGAAACGGCTTGACCACGTAGTCATCGGCACCGGCGGCCAGACCTTCGACCTTGTCCTGCCAGTTGCCGCGGGCAGTAAGGATCAGGATCGGGAAGGTCTTGTCCTGGGAGCGCAACCGGCGGATCAGCTCCAGCCCGCTGATGCCCGGCAAGCCCAGGTCGATCACCGCCAGGTCGTGATTGAATTGCGCGACCTGATACAAGGCCTCCTCGGCATTGGCCACGGCCTGCACCACATGGCCGCTGTCGGTCAGACGGGTCTGCAGGTGATGGCGCAGCAAGGCTTCGTCTTCGACGACCAGTAATTTCATGGGGCTCTCCCAGGCAAATCGAACAGTCCAGTCATGCACATCGGTTTACGAGAAGCGGCGCCGGATCGTCTTGGGCCGATCCGGCTGACCACGCTCACCTTCCAGCCTTAGAACGTGTAGTTGGCCGAAAGATAAGTCTGGGCACTGCTGGTCAGGTCCAGCGATCCCACCTTGCCACCTGCGTGGGGGCTCATCTCGGTGCTGGCGTTGCTGCGCAGGTAACGGTAACCCAGTTCCAGCGAGGTGTTTTGTGAAACCTTCTGCAGGATGCCGGCCTGCAAGCCCACCGCGTAGCCGATATCGCTGTCACGGCTATAGCCGGGGGAGTCCTGGGTCAGTTTGGTCAGGCCCGCCGTACCGCCGCCGAACAGCTTGGTGCTGCCGGTGACCGGATAGAACATATCGTAACTGCCCAGCAGGTTTTCCTGGCGCAATTTAATGCCATTGTGAGTGCCCGAAACGTTGTCGTACGTGGCGTAGTAGCGACCCTGGTCGTTTTGCCGGCCCAGTCGGACGCCATAGGTGGTGTCCTTGCCGATGATACCGTCGGCGTTCGGGTGATTGAGGTTAGCGTTCAGCGCGTCGGACTTCTTGACCTTGTCGCTGGTCTGGCCGAGGGTCAGGCTGGCGAAGTTGTCATCGGCGTGGGCCATGGCGCTGGCGCCCAGCACCGTGAAAGCCAACAGCAGAGTTTTCATGTGAGTCATGTTCAAGCTCCTGTGCAACGTGGGTGGTTTGTGAAGTCACAGCCACGTTAACCAACCGTCCCTGAATGGCCCTTGAACGTTCTCTGAACCTGCGCTGAATGAATCGGCTAAAGTGTTCTGTCTCACCCCCTGCACTTATCAAGGAGATCCGTCATGCACAGGTTGCTTGCTGTTGTACTTCTGGCCTTTAGCGCTGCGAGCCACGCCGCCATCCAGACCCAGGAGATCCCCTACACCAGTGCCGACGGCACCAAACTGATGGGTTACTACGCTTACGACGACGCGGTCAAAGGCCCGCGCCCGGGCGTGGTGGTGGTACATGAATGGTGGGGGCTGAACGATTATTCCAAGCGCCGCGCCCGTGACCTCGCGGGCCTGGGCTACAGCGCGCTGGCCATCGACATGTACGGCGACGGCAAGAACACCGAGCACCCCAAGGACGCCATGGCGTTCATGCAGGCGGCTCTCAAGGACGGCAAGGCGGCCAGTGCGCGGTTCCAGGCCGGCCTCGACCTGCTGAAGAAACAACCCCATACCGACCCGGACAAAATCGCCGCCATCGGTTACTGCTTCGGCGGCAAAGTGGTGCTGGATGCGGCGCGCCAGGGTGTTCCACTGGCCGGCGTGGTGAGTTTCCACGGCGCCCTGGTCACCAATACCCCGGCAACACCGGGCAGCGTCAAGGCCAAGGTCCTGGTCGAACATGGCGCGCTGGACAGCATGGTCACCCCGGACAACGTCACCGCGTTCAAGAGCGAAATGGACAAGGCCGGTGCCGACTACACCTTCGTCAACCTTGAAGGCGCCAAGCACGGCTTCAGCAACCCCGACGCCGACCGCCTGGGTCACGGCGAACATGGCGGGCCGGATATTGGCTACAACAAACAAGCCGATGAAAAGTCCTGGGCGGACATGCAGAAGTTCTTCAAGAAGATTTTTGGCTGAACCCCATCCTTCAGCTGAAACAACCCCTGTGGCGAGGGAGCAAGCTCCCTCGCCACAAAGCTTCACCCGCTCACAATCTTTATGCCCCACTACCCAGCCTCAAGCCAACCCGGCAAAATGCCGGGCATGAACGCTCTCCCCGCCCTGCCCGCCTGCTGCACGCCCCTGGACGATCAATGGCTGTTGCCTCAAGTCCTGCCCGATACCCTGCTGCTGAGCACCCGCTTCGATCCGTTGTTGCTAAGCGCTGATGATTTTCCGAACAGTGCCATCGAGCCGCCCGCGAGCATCCAGCGTTCGGTGGCCAAGCGTCAGGCGGAATTTCTTGCCGGGCGGATCTGCGCCCGAGCGGCCCTTCATCAGTTGGACGGCCAGACGTGCGTGCCGGCCATCGGTGACGACCGCGCCCCGGTATGGCCGGCCCATGTCAGTGGCTCGATCACCCACAGCACCGGCCGGGCCGCGGCCATCGTCGCCAGAAAACAACACTGGCAAGGGCTGGGCATGGACCTGGAAAACCTGCTCGATCCCGAGCGCGCCGAGCGCCTGGCCGGTGAAATCCTCACCCCGCCAGAACTGCTGCGCATGGCCGCGACCGCGCAAGATGACCGAGCATTGCTGGTGACCCTGACCTTTTCCGTGAAGGAAAGCCTGTTCAAGGCGCTGTACCCGATCGTCAGGCAGCGCTTTTATTTCGAACATGCCCAAGTGCTGGAATGGACCCACAGCGGACAGGTTCGGCTGCAGTTGCTCACCGACCTGTCGGCCGAGTGGCGTCATGGCAGTGAACTGTCGGCGCAGTTTGGTGTGAAGGATGGGCAGTTGTTGAGTCTGGTGGGGATCAAGGCCTGAGATTTGTCGCGTTTTTCAGGCCCTTATCGCGAGCAGGCTCGCTCCCACAGGAGACTGCATTTCAATGTGGGAGCGAGCCTGCTCGCGATAAAGCCCGCACAGGCGCCACACCTTCAAGACCTGTCCTGATGCCGCGGCCAGCTCAAGCTGAAGCAGGCCCCACCCAGACTCTTGCTCTTGCCGATCAACGCCCGGCCATCGTGCCAGTGGATGATCCGCCGCACGATCGACAACCCCAACCCATGACCACCTGAAGCACGGGCACGGCTGTCGTCCAGGCGCAGGAAGGGCTTGAAGATCCGCTCCCACGCCGCCTCCGGCACGCCGGGCCCGTCGTCCTCGACGTCCACCCGACAACGCAACTGACCCACCTGGTAACTGACCGTCACCCGGGAGCTGGCGTGACGCATCGCATTGCTCACCAGGTTCTGCAGGGCCCGATGCAAGAAGCGCGGCTCGGCCTCGACCCAGGCGCCATCGCAATCAGCGGCAGACAGGCACAGGCCGCGCTCGACCGTAATCCCGGCCCGAAGCGGTCCCAACTCTTCAATGACCTGATTGACCAGCGCATCCAGATCCACGCGCTGGAAGTTCAGGGCCGGCGATCCCTGCTCCAGTCGCGCATAGGTCAGCATCTCGTCCACCAGCCGATCCAGGTCTTCGATGTCGTGATCCATGCCCGCCAGGTATTTGTCCCGGGCCTGGGGCGTGGTAGCGCTGCCGATCATCTCCAGGCCAAAACGCAGGCGCGCCACCGGGGTGCGCAACTCATGGGACACTGCACGCACCAGCTCCCGCTGAATCGCCAACAACTGCTGCAAGTGTTCGGCCATGCCGTTGAACGCGGCGGCCAATCGCCCTACCGAGTCAGCACCGCGAGCCGGCACCCGGGTTTCCAGGCTGCCCTGGGCGATCTGGGTGGCGGCCGATTCCAGACCACGCAGGCGCCGCTCCAACTGGCGCACCAACAGGTAAACGATCAGCCCGATCAGGCTCAACCCCAGCGCCGCGATCAGCACCAGCCACTCAGGCGGATAAGGGTTCATCTGGTACAACGGGCCGATTTCCAGCACCCACGGCGTACCGACCATGCCGGCGAACACCCGGATCGAGTCACCGCCCTTGCCCAGCGCCATGACCGTGTCGCCCTCGGCCACGCGCCGACGCTGGTCTTCGTCCATGTCCGCCTGCGTAATGGGCATCAGCCGCAGGTCAAACCCGAAGCCTTTTTCCTGCTTGAGTTGCGCCAGGCGTTCAGGCTGCTCGGCCACCGGGTAACGCACCAACTCATCGGCCAGCAGGTAGATAGTTGCCCGGGCCAGTTGCTCGCTGATCTGACGGACCTCCCCGACCAGCATCAGTTTTTCAGCGTCGCTGACCAGCCGATAAACTTTCGCCGCATGGGGCCCGGTCTGCTCCACCAGGGCCTGGCCGCGCATGACACGGGTGCGCTGGCCGAGATCCAGATCGGTCTGGGCGTAAGTCTGCAACGCCAGGGGAATGCCCAGCAGGCGTTCCCACACCGCCAGGGCCCGGCGTCGCTCGGTGTCGTTCATGGGCCGCAGATTATCGGCCATCAAGGAAAACGTGCCGTGGGCCAGACGCTCGCGGTACTGCTCACTGCGAGTCTGGTTGAGCAAATGCAGGGCCAGCACGCCGAGCACCGCCACCAGCACCAGGGCCGCGCACATGCCGCCGTAAATGCGCAGGAAGATCGAGTTCACGACGTCGGGTCTACGCAAGCTTCAGGAACGAACAGATAACCCTTGCTGCGGATGGTCTTGATCAGCCGTGGATGGTCCGGGTCGTCGCCGATCTTGGGACGGATGCGCGAGATGCGCACGTCGATGGAGCGGTCCTGGCCGTCATAACCGATGCCACGCAGGGCGGTGAAGATCTCTTCCCGGGACAGGATGCGCCCGGCGTTGGACACCAGCAGCCACAACAGATCGAACTCGGCACTGGTCAGCTCAATGCCGTGGTCTTGCAGCCAGGCTTCGCGCAAGGCGTTGTCCACTACCAGCGGGCCGAATTGCAAGCGCCGTGGCTTTTGCGACGTGGCCGGTTCCGGTTCGCTGCGTCGCAACAGGGCCTGGACGCGGGCCAAGAGCAAGCGTGGCCGCACCGGCTTGCAGACGTAATCGTCGGCGCCCAGGTCCAGGCCCTGGATCTGATCGGTGTCGTCGGTGCGGGCGGTGAGCATCAGGATCGGCCCGTCGTAATGCTCGCGTACCTTGCGGCAGATGCTCAGGCCGTCCTCGCCGGGCAGCATCAGGTCGAGGATCACCAGGTCCGGCTGCTCGGCAATGATCCGCGCCGCCGCCACCGCACCGTTGCCTTCAATGGCCACGCGCAGGCCGTTGCTTTCCAGGTACTCGCGAGTCAGCTCGGCCAGCCGCTGGTCATCCTCGACGATCAATACCTGCCAGGCTTCTTGTTCCACGGGGGGGCCTCGTCTTGTTGTGTATATAGAAGAAAGGATAGGCACCTGACTTGTGGCGAGGGAGCTTGCTCCCTCGCCACAAGACGTCCGCTCCAAATATAGAATCCAGATCCTCCCGTCTTTTTGTCATGTTAAAGGAGGATAAGCATGCCCATGCACGGGCCGATTGTATAAACGCCGGCCCTGCATAAAACAAGCGGACAAATGCGTTCGGTCGCGCGGGACTTGTGTGGTAACGTCCGCGCCCGCAAAAACCATCGGGCTGTTTTCGGATCGTTAAAACGATGAAAAAAGGTCCACTCCAGCAAGGTCGCGGCCTACAGAGCTGTTCCACGTTTCGCACACAAATTACGCACAGGCTTATCCACAGGTAGCACGTTGCATTCATCCCCCAAAACGCATTATCTTGTAGCCCGTCGCGTAAAAAACCCTACATGTAGGGTTTTCGACCAAAAACCAAACACAAGTCGGACAGATAATTCAAGCGCTTTTCTTGCCTTTGTCCGACTGAAACACCGCATTCCCCCAAGACCAGACCGCCCCCTGCGGATGGCCATCGTTTCAAGGTCAAAACGACCGGAACGGTACGGGTGTTGCAGTCCATTGCAGGCACCTCTGCAATCCGGTTTCGAGCCCAGGCTCGAAGCCCAGAACTTCGGAAGGAAGCGGTATTCAGGCCTGCTTCCTACTGTCCCGAAGTTGTTATACCCGGCGCCAGTCGGTTGTAGTGCTTCAGGACGGAACGGTGGGCACCGTGATGGTGCCCAAACAAACATAGAGAATGTGGAGACACCCATGCACACCGACACAACTCGCGAGAACCCGCAGGGCACCGCGCCGCTGGCCGCTGATTCGAACTCGGATCTGGCCGCTACCGCGCCTGGCCAACTGCGTGTGATCAAGCGTAACGGCACTGTCGTTCCTTACACCGATGACAAGATCACCGTCGCCATCACCAAAGCGTTTCTCGCAGTTGAGGGCGGCACCGCCGCCGCTTCGTCGCGCATCCACGACACCGTGGCCCGCCTGACCGAGCAAGTCACCGCAACCTTCAAGCGTCGCATGCCGTCGGGTGGCACCATCCACATCGAAGAAATCCAGGATCAGGTCGAACTGGCCCTGATGCGTGCCGGCGAGCAGAAAGTGGCGCGTGACTATGTGATCTATCGTGATTCGCGCGCCAAGGAACGCGCCATCCGCACCCCGGCCGACGCCCCGGTACTGGCTCACCCTTCGATCCGCATCGCACGCGCCGACGGCAGCCTCGCGCCGCTGGACATGGGTCGCCTGAACACCATCGTCACCGAAGCCTGCGAAGGCCTGGAAGAAGTCGACGGCGACCTGATCCAGCGCGAAACCCTGAAAAACCTCTATGACGGCGTCGCACTCAAGGATGTCAACACTGCACTGGTGATGACCGCGCGGACCCTGGTGGAACGCGAGCCGAACTACTCCTTCGTGACCGCCCGCCTGCTGATGGACACCCTGCGTGCCGAAGGCCTGAGCTTCCTGGAAGTCGCCGAGAGCGCGACCCACCACGAGATGGTCGACCTGTACGCCAAGGCCTTGCCGGCCTACGTCGCCAAGGGTATCGAATTCGAATTGCTGAACCCGGTACTGGCCGAGTTCGACCTGGAAAAGCTCGGCAAGGCGATCAACCACGAGCGCGACCAGCAGTTCACTTACCTGGGCTTGCAAACCCTGTACGACCGTTACTTCATCCACAAGGACGGTATCCGTTTCGAACTGCCGCAGATTTTCTTCATGCGCGTGGCCATGGGCCTGGCGATCGAAGAGAAGCAGCGTGAAGACCGTGCCATCGAGTTCTACAACCTGTTGTCGTCCTTCGACTACATGGCCTCGACCCCGACGCTGTTCAACGCCGGCACCCTGCGTCCACAACTGTCGAGCTGCTACCTGACCACCGTACCGGACGACCTGTCGGGCATCTACGGCGCCATCCACGACAACGCCATGCTGTCCAAATTTGCCGGCGGCCTGGGCAACGACTGGACTCCGGTTCGCGCATTGGGCTCGTACATCAAGGGCACCAACGGCAAATCCCAGGGCGTCGTGCCGTTCCTCAAAGTGGTCAACGACACCGCGGTCGCGGTCAACCAGGGCGGCAAGCGCAAGGGCGCGGTGTGTGCCTACCTGGAAACCTGGCACATGGACATCGAAGAGTTCATCGAGCTGCGCAAGAACACCGGTGATGACCGTCGTCGTACCCACGACATGAACACCGCCAACTGGATCCCTGACCTGTTCATGAAGCGCGTCTTCGACGACGGCAAGTGGACCCTGTTCTCGCCATCCGAAGTTCCAGACCTGCATGACCTGACCGGCAAGGCTTTCGAAGAGCGCTACGAGTACTACGAAGCCCTGACCGAGTACAACAAGATCAAGCTGTTCAAAGTCGTCCAGGCCAAAGACCTGTGGCGCAAGATGCTGTCGATGCTGTTCGAAACCGGCCACCCATGGCTGACCTTCAAGGACCCGTGCAACCTGCGCAGCCCGCAGCAGCACGTGGGCGTGGTCCACAGCTCGAACCTGTGCACCGAGATCACCTTGAACACCAACAAGGACGAGATCGCCGTCTGCAACCTGGGCTCGATCAACCTGCCGAACCACATCGTCGATGGCAAGCTGGACACCGCCAAGCTGCAACGCACCGTGAACACCGCCGTGCGCATGCTCGACAACGTGATCGACATCAATTACTACTCGGTGCCGCAGGCGAAGAACTCCAACTTCAAGCACCGTCCGGTCGGCCTGGGCATCATGGGCTTCCAGGACGCCTTGTACCTGCAGCACATCCCGTACGGTTCGGACGCTGCGGTCGAGTTCGCCGACAAGTCCATGGAAGCGGTCAGCTACTACGCGATCCAGGCTTCCTGCGACCTGGCCGACGAGCGCGGCTCGTACGAGACGTTCCAGGGTTCGCTGTGGTCCAAGGGCGTGCTGCCACTGGACTCGCAACAGATCCTGATCGAGCAGCGTGGCCAGAAGTACATCGACGTTGACCTGAACGAATCCCTGGACTGGGCACCGGTTCGCGCCCGTGTACAGAAAGGCATCCGTAACTCCAACATCATGGCCATCGCACCGACCGCCACCATCGCCAACATCACCGGCGTGTCGCAGTCGATCGAACCGACCTACCAGAACCTGTATGTGAAATCGAACCTGTCGGGCGAATTCACCGTGATCAACCCGTACCTGGTTCGCGACCTCAAGGCCCGCGGCCTGTGGGACTCGGTCATGATCAACGACCTGAAGTACTACGATGGTTCGGTGCAGCAGATCGAGCGCATCCCGCAAGAGCTCAAAGAGCTCTACGCCACCGCGTTCGAAGTGGACACCAAGTGGATCGTCGACGCGGCCAGCCGTCGCCAGAAGTGGATCGACCAGGCTCAGTCGCTGAACCTGTACATCGCTGGCGCCTCGGGCAAGAAGCTGGACGTGACCTACCGCATGGCTTGGTACCGTGGCCTGAAAACCACCTACTACCTCCGTGCCCTGGCCGCCACCAGCACCGAGAAGTCGACCATCAACACCGGCAAGCTGAACGCTGTTTCCAGCGGCGGCAACCACGGTGACGATTCGGTCCTGGCCGCTCCAGCCGGCCCGGCCCCCGTGCCAAAGGCCTGCGCCATCGATGAGCCGGATTGCGAAGCTTGCCAATAAGCTGAGTAGGTGGGCGCTGCAAGGCGCTTGCTAAAGAAGCCCCCGATAGACCGCTGGTTTATCGGGGGTTTTCTTTTGCCTTGAGAAAAGTAGCGACTGGGCGCGCCCCATCGCGAGCAGGCTCGCTCCCACATATGTTCCGGTTCGTTCGCAAGATTTGCGCTCACTGAAAATCCCTGTGGGAGCGGCTTTGGTTCAGCCAGTGACCACATTGGAATGCGTCCACCTGTGGGAGCGAGCCTGCTCGCGATGAGGCCGGGACAGCCCCCCCGAAAACACCCACCCACAAAAAAGCCCCTCTTGCGAGGGGCTTCTTGTGCAGCGTTCAAGCGACCTTCGATATCAAGCCATCTGAATGATGGTCTGCATGATGGTGCTCTGGGTGGAGATGGTCTTGGCGTTCGCCTGGTAGTTGCTCTGGGCCTTGATCAGCTCGACCAGTTCGTTGGTCAGGTTGACGTTGGACTCTTCCAGGGAGTTGGAGACGATCGAACCCAGGGTGCCGGTTTCCGGGGCATCGTAGCCCGGGATGCCCGACGCGAAGGTTTCTTTCCAGCTGCTGCCGCCTACCGGCTGCAAACCTTGCTCGTTGGTGAAGCTGGCGAGGGCGAGCTGACCGATCGGCTTGGTCTGGTTGTTGCTGAAGTTGGCCAGCAGTACACCACTACCATCGATGGTCAGGTTGGTGATCTGGCCGGTGGCGTAGCCGTTCTGGGCAGGGATTGACCGAGCGGTGTCAGCGTTGAATTGGGTGGTGTTGGCCATGGAGACCGTAATCGTCGACGAACCGGCACCGTTGGCGGTCCACACGCCGTTGGTCACGGTACCCGGCACCCAACCGTCCAGTTCCAAATCGTTACTGATGGTCGGCGCGGTCGGCGGAACTGTGACCGGTCCTGGAGTACTGACCTGAACCAACTTACCACTCGAATCAAAGGTCATCGTCGAAGGAACGGGAGCGTTCGGCGCAACCGGCGCACTGCCATTGAGGTTACGGCCATCGATCAGGGTGTAGACATCCCACGTGTTGGCGCCAGTCTTGACCATGTACTGGTCCATCGAGTGCTGGTTGCCCTGGGTATCGTAGACAGGTGTGGTGAATTGCTTGGTGAACGTGGCGGTATCGGTTGGATCGAATACGTAGGGAGCCGCCTGGGAAATCGGCGTCGCCGTCGAATTCAGGTTAATCGTCGACGAAACCAGGCTGGTCGCTTGCGGCGGCAGGTTGGAAGTGTCGATACGCAGGTCGGTCAGAATACCGTTGAGGATGTTGCCATTGGCATCCACGCCATAGCCCTGCAAACGCGCAGTGCCATCGCTGTTGGTGATGAAACCTTCCTTGTCGGTCTTGAACGTACCGGCACGGGTGTAGCTCAGGGAACCGTCGTTGCTCAGGACAAAGAAGCCCGAACCCTGGATGCCCATGTCCAGCACGTTGCCGGTGTTGTTGACGTCACCCTGGCTGAACTGCTGGGAGACGTTGGCCAGGCGCACGCCGTTACCGACGGTCTTGGTGCCGCTGCCCAGCCTGGTGGCCGAGTAGACGTCTTCGAATTCCGCACGGGACGATTTGAAACCGGTGGTCGCCACGTTGGCGATGTTGTTGCCGGTCACGTCCAGGTGCTTGTTGGCTGCATAGAGACCGCTAAGGCCGATGTTGAAAGACATGTTGCACTCCTTTTGCCGGTTTAGTCGGCTCTACATACCAATAGTTTGTACTTTGGACAGGGCGATGCTGCCCAGCCCGGCCAGGTTGAGCATCAGCTCACCGCCCGTCTGGCTGATCGTCACGCTGCTGACGGTCGCCGGCAGGTTGGTGATCAGCGACACGGGCTTGTCGTCGATAGTGGTCGAAGCGGTGAAGGTGTAAGTACCCGACTCAAGGGTGGTGCCCGCATCGTTCTTGCCATCCCATATGAAGGCCGAATTACCGGCATTCTGGCTACCCAGCTCGATCGTACGAACGGTCTTGCCGTCCTTGTCCGCGATCTTGATCGCGAGCGAGGACACCGAGGCTGGTACCACCACCGTGCCGTTGAGGCTCTTGGAGGTATCGACCACAGCCTTGTTACCCGGGGCTATGACCGAACGGCCCACCAGTGACGAGGCTTGCAGGGCCTGGGACGAGTTGTAGTTGCCGGCAATACCGCTCACGGTTTCGTTGAGTGTGGTGATGCCTTCCAGGCTGCTGAATTGCGCCAACTGGGCAACGAACTCGCCGTTATCCTGCGGCTCCAGCGGGTTCTGGTTTTTCAGCTGGGTGACCAGCAATTGCAGGAACGCATCCTTGCCCAGTTCCTTGGAACCGGTAGCCGCATTCGTCGCCGAGGCCAGGCCATCGGTGGTGGTGTTGGTCTTGACCGAGGAGTTGGCCAGAATCTCGTTGAGGCTCAAACCACTGGTGGTGTTGGTGACGCTCATGTGACTCGCCCCTTATCACTGACCGAGGGTCAGGACCTTCTGCATCATGGTTTTGGCGGTGTTCATCATTTCGACGTTGGTCTGGAACGAACGACTGGCGGAAATCATGTCGGCCATTTCTTCAACGACGTTCACGTTCGGGTAATAGACGTAGCCCTTGGCGTCGGCGGCCGGGTGGTTCGGCTCGTAGCGTGCGTCGAGGTTGCTCTGGTCTTCGACCACGCCGAGCACCTGCACACCCTGCCCTGCGGCGTCCTGCTCCTGGAACAGCGAGTCGCTGCCGCCGGATTGGCCGCCCTGGAACATGGTGGCGAACACCGGGTGACGGGCACGGTAGGTCTGGTCGATGCTCGACGACACGGTCTCGGCGTTGGCGATGTTACTGGCGACGGTGTTCAGACGTGTGGTCTGGGCACTCATGGCGCTGCCGGCAATGTTGAATACGCTCGCAATCGACATGACTTACTCTCCGCGCAGGGCCGATACCAGCCCTTTGAATTTGCTATTGAGCAGGGTGAAGCTGGCCTGGAAGTTCACGGAGTTTTCCGTGTAGTTGGACTGTTCCAGTTGAGCGTCCACGGTGTTCTGGTCGATCGAAGGCTGCATCGGCGTGCGGTACATCAGCGACTCATCGGCATTGCCCAGGCCTTCGGCTTCGATGTGACGGCTGTTGGTCATGTTCAGGGCGAAGTGGCCGTTCTTGGCTTTCTCGTTCTGCTCGGCGAGCACTTTGGAGAAGTCCAGGTCCCGAGCCTTGAAGTTCGGGGTGTCGGCGTTGGCGATGTTGTTGGCCAGGACTTCGGCACGCTGGGCTCGGAAGCTCAGGGCCTTTTCGTGGATGCCGAGCGCTTTATCGAAACTGATGCTCATGTTGGAAACCTTCGGGTGACCAGAATTTACGTACGATGGACATAGCAAGCGTCGTGCCACTTTCAAAAAGCCCATAAACCGGGGCTTTTGCGGGCATCGGCAAAGCGGCAATGCCAGAAAAGCGGCAATCGGTTTCCGCTGGCTGCCGCTTTTCTGCCGCTTCCACCCAGGCAATGGGGATCAAATGTGGGAGCGAGCTTGCTCGCGATAGCGGTGTGTCAGTCAACATTGATGGCGTCTGCAATACCGCTATCGCGAGCAAGCTCGCTCCCACAGGAGGCTGTGGTGCATTGGAAAAAACCGGCAGGCAAAAAAAAACGGGAGCCTTTGCGGACTCCCGTTTTTTTTGACAACCCAAGCAATCACTTCGCCTGATAGATGATCCCTGGACTGCACTGCACCATCTGGTAGTGGTCCGGCAAACCGTTCAATGCCTCGGAGGCGCCGAGGAACAGGTAGCCGCCCGGTTTGAGCGTGCTGTGGATGCGCAGCAGGATGTCTTTTTTCACTTCGGCAGAGAAGTAGATCAGCACGTTGCGGCAGAACACGATGTCGAACTTGCCCAGACTGGCGTAGCTGTCCAGCAGGTTGAACGAGCGGAATTCCACGCGGTTCTTGATCGGCGCCTTGACCACCCATTTACCCGGCCCTTTGGGGTCGAAGTAGCGTTGCAGGCGATCAGGCGACAGGCCGCGGCCGATGGCCAGGCTGTCGTATTCGCCGGTCTTGCAGTTGTTGAGCATCGTTCCGGACAAATCGGTGGCGACGATTTGCACGCCCATTTTCAGCTGGCCGATATTGGTCCGCTCGAACTCATCGATGGACATCGACAGCGAATAGGGTTCCTGTCCCGACGAACAGGCCGCCGACCAGATCCGCAAGCGTTGCCCCGGACTGGCCTTGATGGCCGCCGGCAGCACCCTGTTCTTCAACACCTCGAACGGATAGGTGTCGCGAAACCACAGGGTTTCGTTGGTGGTCATGGCATCCACCACCATCTCGCGCAACCCACTGCGCGGCTGGGTCTGGATGCGCTGGACCAGTTCGCCCAACGATTTCAGGCCCTGTTGCTCCATCAACTTATTGAGACGGCTCGACACCAGGTATTGCTTGTTTTCACCAAGCAAAATGCCACAGGCTTTTTCCAGGAAGACCCGGAACTGTTCGAAATCCAAATTACCCGTAGACAAAATACCGCCTCTTTCATCGTATTGACTTGCCGGGCGCACAACGCGCCCAACCTTTATTCTGCAGCCTTGATGCGCTCGACTACCCGGGAAGCCAGGTCATCGGGCCGGAACTTGGCCAGAAAATCATCGGCCCCCACCTTCTTGACCATCGCCTGGTTGAAAACACCGGACAACGAGGTGTGCAAGACAATATGCAGCTTTTGCATGCGCGGGTCGTTGCGGATTTCCGACGTCAGGGTGTACCCGTCCATCTCCGGCATTTCAATGTCGGAGATCATCATCAGAAACTCCTCTTCCGGCTTCTTGCCCTCTTCCACCAGCTTGCGCAGGTAATCCAGGGCCTGGCGTCCGTCGTTCAACGCTACCACTTCGACACCGACCGTTTGTAGACAACGGGTCACCTGCTTACGTGCCACCGAAGAATCATCAACCGTCAGGACCCGCAGCGAAATCGCCTTGTGCTGGGTTTCGGCGTCGACCACCCCCACGGAAATCGTTTCCGGGGTCGGTGCCACTTCGGCGAGGATTTTCTCCACGTCGATGATTTCCACCAACTGGTTATCGACCCGGGTCACCGCCGTGAGGTAGTGATCGCGACCGGTGCCCTTGGGCGGCGGATGGATCTCTTCCCAGTTCATGTTGACGATGCGCTCCACCGAGCGCACCAGGAAGCCCTGGGTCTTGGTGTTGTACTCGGTGATGATCACGAACGGATTGCTCTGATCCAGAAGCCGTCCCGAACCGGTCGCCATCGCCAGATCGAGAATCGGGATGGTCGCTCCGCGGATATTGGCCACACCGCACACGACGGGGCTGGACTTGGGCATCAGGGTCAGCTTCGGGCACTGGAGCACCTCGCGAACCTTGAATACGTTGATCCCGTACATCTGTTGGCCGTCGAGACGGAACAACAACAGCTCCAGGCGATTCTGACCGACCAGCTGAGTGCGCTGGTTTACCGAATCCATTACTCCCGCCATGCCCTGACTCCTACCTAACGCTAATGTGTCCGACGCGCATTCATCACTAAACGGCACGGGGCTTGCTATTGAACCGGCATGAACGCACAAACGACATTTTTTCGACGCCTGACCACTCACTGCCGCCACTGGCTCGGTGCACTGTTGGCTGCCTGCCTGCTCGCTTTGGGCGGCCCTGCCTTTGGTGCTGTTCCGGTTACCTTGCCTGATCTCCTTATCGGCGTCACTCAGGGCTTTCTTGAATTCACCGTAGAAGACTACCTGGCAACCAGTCAAACCGAAGGTCGCTACGAAATCGAAGTCAACCAGCTCGACCCGCGCCTGCGCATGCCCATGTGTGACAAGGAATTGACTGCGTCTCTGGAGAGCCCGGCCAGACCACTGGGCCGGGTCACGGTGAAGCTGCGGTGCGACAGCGCCGCGCCCTGGACGGTGTTCGTGCCCGCTCAAGTGCGCCTGTTTCGCGAAATCGTCACCACCACCCGTCCGCTCAAGCGGACCGGGATCGTCGAGCCTCAGGACGTGACACTGCGTGAACGGGATGTCAGCCAGATCAACCAGGGTTTCCTCACCTCCGTCGATCAGGCCATCGGTCAGAAACTTGTCCGACCAATGGTCGCCGACCAGGTCATTACCCTGGTCCACCTGGAACAAGCCGAAGTGGTGCGCAAGGGCGATCAGGTGGTCATCACCGCCCGCAGCGGGACCCTGGCCGTGCGGATGCCGGGCGAGGCTTTGTCCAACGGCGGCATGCGAGAACAGATTCGGGTAAAAAACCTTAATTCCCAACGTGTTATCAAGGCGCAGGTAATGGCCCCAGGCCATGTGGAAGTGGCTATGTAGAGATCGGGTGGAAATGGGTAGAGAGCTGGCGCTTGCCCACGGTGTTCCCTAGACTGTGCCTTACGCAAAGGCAAGCGCAGACGTGCGCACGTTCATTGAATAAATGAGCCTAAAGTTTTTTTGGGGATGGCCGAAAACATGGCAAGCGTCCAAATACCCAGAGGTTTTTTACCATGGTCATCGATTTCAATCGTTTAAACAGCTCTTCACCGCTAACAGGCACTACGCGCCCTAACGCCAGCAAGGAAACCGTCGAAACCGACAAATCCGCGCCGGCCGAACAAGCCGCCACTGTCAGCAACGGGGAGTCGGTACACCTCAGCAATGAGGCTCAGCAGTTGCAGAAGGTCACTGACAAGCTGCGCGATCAACCTGTCGTCGACAACGCCCGCGTGGCCGAGTTGAAAGCAGCAATCGCCGATGGCAGCTATAAAGTCGACAGCAACCGTGTAGCCAGCAAACTGCTCAACTTCGAAGCCCAGCGCTAGGCCAACGCCTGCGCCAGGCTTTTGGACGCTTAAGACCTAAGGCCAGCCATGCACGACACTAATTTGTTGCAACTGATCACCGACGACTTTGCCCCGGCGCAACAATTGCTGGAGCTATTGCAGGCCGAGTCCCTGGCATTGCACGGTCGCGACATGCCGTCGCTGGAGAATATCCTGGCGCAGAAACAGGCATTGATCATTCTGCTCGATCAGCATGGCCGCAAGCGCAGCGAGATCCTCGCCAGCCTCAACCTGCCCGCCAATCGCGATGGCCTTGAGCAGCTGGCCAGCCAGTCGTCGGTGGGCGATCAACTGTTGTCCCAAAGTGAAGTCCTCAACGACCTGCTCGCTCAATGCCAGGCCGCCAACATTCGCAACGGACAGTCGATCCAGGTTCAGCAAGCCGCCACCGCCAACCAGTTGCGCATTCTCAACGGCGGTGAAATCCCGACGCTCTATGACGCTCGCGGTTCGACCGCCAAGATGGTCAAGCACCGCCCGCTCAGCCAGGCATGAAACGAACAGTGCCGGCGCTCTATCAACGCGCGACACATGCTGGCAAAATGCTGGCTACTCGTCGTATTTTGCCTGGAGATTGACCCACCGTGTTCAATGCCTCAAACGCGGATGATGCTCCGCAGCCGCCCAAGGTCCTCGCCACGCCCCTGGAAATTTCCGGCAACCTGCGGATGCTGCAAGATAGCCATGACCCGCTGATCATCACCTTCCACGAACGCAGCCAGCGCTTCCAGAGCTATCTGGTCGATGTCGACCGGGAGCGTAACGCCCTCGCCCTGGACGAAATGATCCCCCGGGACGGTGAACGCTTCCTGTTGGCGGGCGAGCCGTTTCGTGTCGAGGGTTTCCATGATGGCGTGCGCATCGCGTGGGAAAGCAACGGCCCTTTGACCATCGATGAGTCCAGCGACGGCCGCTGCTATCGCGGCGCCTTGCCTGATGAAGTGGTTTACCACCAACGCCGCAACGCCTTCCGCGCCGCCCTCAAGCTGGCGCAACTGGTAAGCGTCGAGCTGGGCGGTGACAAACTCAAGTCACCGGTTGACGGCAAGCTGCTGGACATTTCCGCCACAGGCTGCAAGTTGCGTTTCGAAGGTGACATTACCGCACGCCTGCAATTGGGCCAGGTCTACGAGCGCTTTATCGCGGCATTGCCCTTCGGCAACATGACCGCACCGGTCGAACTGCGCTATCTGCATTTCGAAGAAAGGATCAACACCACCTTCGCCGGCGTACGTTTCCACAACATCAGCGGCCTGGTGCAACGGCAAGTTGAGCGTTTCGTGTATCAGCTACAGCGCGAAGCCCGTCGTTTCGACAAAGACGACCTCTGATTTTCGACACGTAAAAAAACGGGCAGTCCCTTGCGGTGACTGCCCGTTTTTTTATGACTGGCTCAAGGCCTGGCCTGAGTGAAATCGGGGCTCGACGGCTCGTCGCTGGCCTCTCCGGCGACAACCTCCTCCATGACGGGTTCTTCGTCGGCCGGTTCTTCCGTCGGCACAGGATCGACGTGCATCTGCTCCTGCACCACTTGTTCGTCCACCCGGGGATCGAGGCACGCCACCAGAGGCGAACTCGACATACTGTCCGGCATCGCCACGTGATGCAGCGGTGCGTCGTCGACCTGATGCAGGTTGGTCACCGCCTTCGGCCGGATTCGCCACACCAGCACCAGGGCGAAGAAGGCAAAAAAGGCATAGAGCATCTGGCTGCCGAACATCTTCATCAGCACCCCCGCTACCAGCGGCCCGATACTGGCGCCAACCCCATAGGTCACCAGCAGCATGGCCGTCAGGGATACCCTTCGATCAGCTTCGACGTGGTCGTTGGAAAACGCCACCGCCAACGGATACAGGCAGAACTGCACCAGCGAACAGAAGAACCCCGCGACGAACAGCACCTCCAACGGCACCGTCGGCAATATCGCCAAGGGCAGCGCACAGACCGTCAGCACCAGCGCAAAGCAGCGGATCAGCAGCGCCCGGTCATATCGATCGGAGAGCCAGCCCAGGGGCCACTGAACCAGCAATCCGGCAAAGATGCAGCTACCCATGAACAGACCAACCTGCTCGGTCGACAGCCCCTGCTGAGAAGCGTACAGCGGCGCCAGGCCATAGAACGAACCGACGATCAGCCCCGAGCCCAGCACCGTACTCAATGACTGCGGCACTCGCTTGATGAAAAAGCGCGGCTCCATGGGCGCCGGGTGCAGCGCCGCCGGGTGAATCCGCCGGGTGAGTGTCACCGGCACCAGACACAAGGCGAAGCACAGCGCCACCAGCATCAGCAACTCAAGCCCCAAGGCCGGGTGCATGACCAGAATCAACTGACCCAGCACCAGGCCCAGGTAGGAAGCGATCATGTAACCACTGAATACCACGCCACGCTGCTTGGCATCGGCCTGCTCGTTGAGCCAGCTCTCGATCACCATGTACTGGCACATCATGCCCAGGCCGACAATTACCCGCAGCACGATCCAGGCCGGCAGCCAATCCACCAGGCCATGGCCCAGCACCGCCGCACCGACAATCCCGGCGCAGGCCGAATAAGCCCGGATGTGCCCGACGCGGGCGATCAGCCGGTGGCCGATCTTGCCCCCCAGCACCAGGCCGAAATAGTTGGCGGCCATCAGCGCACCGACCCACAGGCTGTCGACATTGTCGGCAGCCAGGCGCAAGGCCAGGTAGGTACTCAGCAGGCCCGAGCCGATCAACATCATCAGCGAGGCGAAATACAGCGCTCGAAAAGGTTTCCAGATTTGGCGCATCGGCGTTCCGAGCGGCTCCTTGAGATGAGTACGGGCTATTTAGAAGATAGCCCGAATGCGACGTTTGGTTATGCCTGGGCCGCTAGAACACGCCGCTCCCAGGGAGTAATTTCATCAAAGAAGCTGGTCAGCTCCATGGTCTTCGAAGCGATGTAGCCTTCGATGAACTCCGTACCGAACAGTTCCTTCGCCAGATGACTACGCTTCAGACGTTCCAGGGCAGCATGCAAGGTACATGGCAGCGAAAGATTGTCCGGCACTTGGAATTCGCCCTGGATCGCGGCGCTCGGCTCCAGGCGATTTTCGATGCCATAAAGCCCCGCAGCCAGACTGGCGGCAATCGCCAGATAGGGGTTGGCATCGGCACCCGGCAGGCGATTCTCGACCCGACGGGCCGCTGGCGAACTGGCGGGAATCCGCAACCCGGCCGAACGATTGTCATGGGACCAACAGGCATTGTTCGGTGACGCAAACGGGTGACACAGGCGCTGGTAGGAATTCACGTTCGGCGCGAACAGCGCAGTGAAATCCGCCATGCCGGCCTGTTGCCCACCGATGAAATGCCGGAACGCCGCCGTCGGCTCGCCCGCTTCATCGCTGAACACATTGCGGCCGCTGTCCAGCTCGACGACGCTCTGATGAATATGCATCGAACTGCCCGGCGTATGAGCCAGGGGCTTGGCCATGCAGACTACGGTCAGGCCGTGTTTGAGGGCAACTTCCTTGAGCAGGTGCTTGAACAGGAACGTCTGGTCGGCCAGCAACAGAGGATCGCCGTGAAGCAGATTGATCTCGAACTGGCTCACGCCCATTTCATGCATGAAGGTATCGCGAGGCAAGCCCAGCGCCGCCATGCATGCATAGACCTCTTTAAAGAACGGTCGCAGGCCATTATTGGAACTGATGCTGAACGCCGAGTGACCGTCTTCACGCCGTCCGTCCAGGCCCACAGGGGGCTGGAACGGCTGGGTCGGGTCCGGGTTGGGGGCGAACACGAAAAATTCCAGCTCGGTCGCCACCACGGGCGCCAGGCCGAGGGCGGCATAACGAGCAATAACCTGTTTGAGCTGACCGCGCGTGGAGAGCCGGGAGCTTTCACCAGTCAGCTCATCAGCGTCGCAAATCGCCAAGGCTCGCGGCTGTTCGCTCCAGGGCAAGCGGTGAATGTGTATCGGGTCGGCCACCAGCGCCAGGTCGCCGTCGTCGCTGCCATAAAAACGCGACGGCGGATAACCGCCCATGATGCATTGCAACAGCACACCCCGCGCCATCTGCAACCGTCGACCCTCGAGGAAGCCCTCGGCAGTCATCACCTTGCCTCGTGGCACGCCATTCAAATCCGGGGTGACACACTCAATCTCATCAATGCCCGTCAGTCGCTGCGCGAGTGAACATTGGCCATCCGTCGTCATGACGCAATCCTTGTTATGTGCGAGCCGCTAACGGCAACCCGTACAAAATAGGCTTCGGGTGTTCGGAATATCAAGCGGCCCAAGACAATAAACAACAAGCCCTGGAATACTGGGTGGGGTTGTGTCGACTGATTTATGAGTGCCGGGCAGGCTCAGGGCAGATAAATCCGGAACACGCCCCCGCCCAACGCGCCGCCATTGGCAATTTCGGTACGCCCGCACAGGCCGCCACGCTGATGCAACCCGGCAATCCGCGCGGCGAAGTACAAGCCCAGTCCGGTGCTGCCGCTGCTGTGATTGATGCCCTGCACATACTCGGCCTGACGCTCGATCATCTCGGCCGGGTAGCCTTCGCCGTCGTCATTGATGGTCAGCACCAGTTGCCCGGCCTCGTCGCTCGCACTGATCAGCAACGCCTGGCGCGCGTGGCGGATGGCATTGTTGATGCTGTTATCGAGCACCGACGCAATCAGCTCACGATCGAAAAAACCCAGGGGGCTCAGCGGGTCGACCTCGTAGGTGACCATGATCCCGCGACTGCGGAACACATCCTGATGACCGGCCAGTTGCGCCTCGATAAAGTCATCCAGCTCGTGATAGGCCGGATGCAGCGGCAACTGGTTGACCCCCAGCTTGTACAACCCCAGCAACTGCACCAGCAGGCCATTGAGGTGGGCGAACTCGAACTCCATGACGCCCTGCTCCGAGGTCTGCCGCTCGGATTCGGGCAAACGCTCAAGCCACTGGGTATGAGCCTGCATGAGCAAGGTCAGGGAGTTTTTCATGTCGTGCACGGTAGACGCGATCACCGTGGAAAAATCGAGAGCCTGTTCGCTGTCATTCATCGCCAAATGCCTTGCTTCGCAGTTTCTGATAACGCGCAAAACGCGCATCGGTGTCGGGCATCATGCCCACCAGTTTCAGGCAGGCGCGGCACTCCTGCAGCAGCTCCGATTCCACGCTGGTATCGGTGCCATGCAACAGTGACTGCGCCATGTTCAAAGCAATACTGATGTTCTTCGGTTGCATCTTCAGGGCTCGACGGAACAGCTCTCGCGCCTCGGGCAACGCGCCGGTCTTGTAGACGCGCACACCTTCACGGTTCAGCTCGGCGGCGGCATTGCCTTGATTGAGGATATTCGGATCGTCGGTCAGCTTGGCGATGCCTTGCATCACCGTCGGATCATCGCCATAGATCTCCGCGCAGTTCTTGAGCATCGACTCGCCGGCGCTGGTCTGACCGAGCATTTGCAACTGCTTGGCCACCAGCAACGCGGCCTCGGCGCTCATGAACTGCTCCATGCCGTCGAGGCGCTGCAAGGCCTGCTCGGTGAGCTTTTCGGCGGTTTCGGCATCGTTGAGCAACAGGCTCGTGGCCTTCATCAACCGCGCACGCACCTGCAACCCAGGATCGTTGAGATTTTCCTTGGCCACGGCGCTGAGGGTGGTGTTGATTTCCAGCCGGGTGCGGGTATCCAGGCCTTTTTCGCTGCCCTTGCTGATCAGTGCATGAGCCAGGCCCAGGTTGCTTTCCGGGTCCTTGAAGCGCGACTGTGCGCCCTGCCCCACCGCTTGGCGATAGGCCTTGGACGCGGTCTCGAAATCTTCGTTGGTCATTGCCAGCTTGCCCAGCAGCGACTGCCGTCGCACCGCCAGTGGCGATAGACGAACCGCCTCTTCCAGCACGTGTTGCGCCTGCTTCGTATCGCCTTCGGCCACCAACACTTCAGCCATGCCGTCATACAACGCCGGCATCATCGGGAATACTTTCAAGGCCTTCTCATAAACATCCTTGGCCTGCCCCACCAGACCACGCTTGAACAACAACTTCCCCAGCCCCGCATAGGCCCACGGCAAAGGACGGTCAGCCAGGATGGTGTTGTACAGACGCTCAAGGGCTTCATTCTGATTCAGGTCCCGCAGCGCATCAGCCCGATAACGCAGACACAACGGCCCGTAGCGCGGATCCTGCTTGCACAGGGCGATACAGGCATTGAGCACTTCCATCGGCTTGCCACGATCCAAGGCTTGCAGGATCGGCTTGAGCAGGGTCTTGCGCTGCTCGAGCCGTTCCAGCCGCTGGGCCAGACCGGAGCGGTTGAACGGTTTGGTCAGGTACGCATCCGGCTCATGCTCCAAGGCACTGAGCACCATCGCCTGGCTGCTTTCAGCCGTCACCATGAGAAACACACTTTCATGGCTGATCAGCTTCTCGACCATCAGGTCTTCCAGCACCTGCTGACCGTTCTTGCGACCGTCGCCCAGGTGATAATCCTGCAAAATAAAGTCATAGCGCTTCTGTGAGCACATGCGCAGCGCCACTTCACCGGTGTCAGCGGTGTCCACGTCCTTGACGCCCAGCTCACGCAACATGGACCGGACGGAACTGCGGAAATCCGAGAAATCATCGACGATCAAAAAACTTTTTTGGTGGTACGCCAGCATCGAGGATGTCCAGGCAAGTAAAAAGATGCACCCAATGGCAAATCAACGAAACGCCGTGTCACCGCCCGGTGTGGCGCGCATTGCTAGCCGTTTTCGCGCGCCGAAACGCGATAGAAAACAGGGCTCGTCAGGGTATCGGCAGGAAATGGCGTTCCGTTAAGAGATTGTGTGAGGTGGTTCCGGGACCCATCGGCTACCTGCCGGGCATGGAACAGGTGGACCGGGGACATGGTTAACCTCTGCCTGGCCGTGACCTTGAACAGCTTGGTTGGGCGGTTCAGCCCTTAACAAAAGGCCAGCTCTTGGGTTAGGGACTGTAGGCTCTCAGCATCAATGCCCTCCACGACAGTGAATAGCTGGTCGGGGGATGGCTTCTTGTCAGGCTGGGCGGGCTTGGGGTTCAGATAGGAATCGATGACACGCTCGGCGTTGGCGTCGGCTGCGATGTCCAGATGCAGCGGGGGAACGGGAGGGTCTGGTATGAGTTTGTCCATGGAATACCCCTAACGTAAGTGGGAGCCGCCACGTCCGCTGCTAAACGAGTGGGTGGCAGCCGTGCGCAGGTTAGCAGACCGGTACGTTAGGAAACCGGCGCACCCGAGGATGCCCTGCGCATAGCTGCCATAAGAATTCGGGCAACAAAAATGCCCGCATTGAAGGCAGTTGCCATGCGCCTAACGTGATTCCGAGCTGCTAAACCCGACCGCTAATTGGCAGCGGTGGACAAAGACTAGGCACCGGAATCAGCAGGCGCAAGGGACTGGAATTTTCTAGGAAATGTCCTACAAGTCAATGGGGAATATTCTTTCCGTCGGTTCCTACGGCGAGCTGGTTTAGTCGTTCCAGGCCGAAAAAATTGCGTATAGTCCCGCCCGCCGCCTTGCCGCAATCCGCTTTGGTAAACCGCCGTTTCTAGAAGGAGCTTGAATTTGTACAAGGGATTTACAGGAGTCGTTTTTCTGTTACTGGGCGGCTGCTCGCTGCATCCATATTCCAAGGATGAGCTGTTGAACACCGGCACAACCAGCCCCGAGTATTGCCTGACGCAAGAGCGGGCGGTGGTGGAAGAACGCGTGCAAGGCTACCTGAACCACTGCTTCCACCCCCAAGTAACCGAGCTCAACACCGGCGCAAGACTCGTCAACACCATTCAATTGAAAGTCGACCGGAACGCCGAAAGAAGTGACATGGTGCTGTGGGCGCCAACAATTTACGGAAGCCAGTTCTATATGAACCTGATCGTCTCGGAAAAGAACCCCGCCTGCAAAACCACCATGACCGCCGTGGCTTCAGGCTGGGGATTCGCGCGAAACTTTCCGAAGATCCTGGAAAGCGCAAACGGGGAAGACCCGTGGTGCCCGCTATAACCTCCACCAATTGATTAATCAACTGGCTCTCGTGGCAAGGGAGCTTGCTCCCGCAGGGCTGCGCAAGCAGTCCTCGCGCCGCTATAGGTATGTCACGCCCCCCTTCGCTTATCAAACAAGCTGCCCCCTCTACTGCCATCAACGCCTCGCTTAAATCAGCTACGTTGCCGCGGCATAAAATCTTCGATGCTCTTGTTTCTCAGTTGCAGCAGAGACATAACGAATTCTGGCTCGACCCCCATCAGAAACTCCATAGCGTCGTAGATTTTCCATTGATGTATTTCGGGGCGATCTATTATCGAGCTGAGGTGCTGTTTAACAAACGGGATGTACTCCGGATACCGCTCACGCTTTAAGAAGGCGAAAGCGTCAGATATTTCAAAGGGTTCCGTTCCTGCCAACTCGATGATAGTAGACAGTGGTAAAAAAACTTGAGCCCTAGCGACTTCCCTTTGTCCCCTGTCGACCATATTTGCGAAGTACATGGTTACAGCCATGAGGATCTGGCGATAAGTATCATCGTATCCATGCAACCTGTGGGGGTAGGTATTTTTGATAAGTTCCGGCTTTTCCATGCTTTCGCTTAATGCAACCAACCCCTCGAAAATCCCCCAGCTAGTCAACAATTTTGCAGCTTCGAAGCGCACAACATCATCATCTGAATTGCGAAGCAAATCCAACACTGCAGTCATTCTTTCCTGCGGTATATCTTCGGCATCCAGCTCACCTGCCTCGGCGGCATAATCAGCATGATCCGGTATGCCGTGGAGTAGGTCGTAGGTTTTCCGATCCACAATGAACCCTATTTCTGAATGAATTTAATATAGCCGGCCGGTACACAACCCTTGATCAAGCACTCACCATCACGCATCACGTTCACCAGGTCTGACTCCGCCCTGCTCAATGAAGTCTCATTTTTTGGGCTGGGGTTGCTTGTGTATTTATTCCGCGCGGCATTTACCCTAGCCTGAAGCTCAGCAACGACCTCACGATTGCTCAAAAACTTTGTGTCTGGTAATACACCAGAATCTATATCCTGCTGCAATCGCTTGACGTCGATTTCTATTTTTTGAGAGCCGTAATCTTTAGGATTGGATGACACTCTCGGGTCGGTCACAGAAATGTACGGAGAATTTTCAGAACCGCCTCCGCGCACATGTGTCTGAATGCTGCCTGTCCCCTCAAGATTAGGGGGTACCAAATCGCCATTCTCTTTAATGTAGGCCTTTGGCTTTCCATTTCCCCCCACAGATAAAGAAAAATCATTGTCGCTGCGCACTACTACAGGGTCGGCTGGAACTTTAGGCACACTGGAACTGCCAGAGTCTTTAGCACCTTGACTCGCACTACCCCGTCCAGATGCCCCAATCCTCGGCACCCCAAGACTCGCCGCATTCATAGCGCCGACCACAATGTTGCCGATGCCATTCCACGTATCACCATCGTAGACCTGGCCCGCACCGTGTCCTGCTTGGAGTGCACCATTCGCCGCAGCTGCGACCCGAATCGTAGTGCCGAGATTTCCGGTCAGGAAATACAGAGCAGGTGACCCCACGTCACTCATCGCCTGCATTTCACGATTGATGCGCAGGTAACCCTCAGCATCGCGGTACAGCATTTCGCTAGCGCTCTGGTCCCTGGACCAAAAGATGTTGGCCACCGACACGCCGTCCCGAGCTCTCAGGTCGTCGGCGTAGGCAATTCGCTCCTGGGTAGTACCGCCCGCATACGGGTAGTCTCGGTATGGATCCGGTCCGTTTTTAAGCAGATTATTGATGCTCGTGCGAGCAGCCTCCACCCCGTATTCCTGGCTTTGCTCGTAGCCGTAGACCTGAAGATAAGCGCCCAGCTCTGTTTTCTCTGCCGGAGAAAGCGACGCGGGATCGGTGTGAAAACGCTCCAACAACGCATCGCTACGCTGGTCCGAGCCTTGGAGCACCATCATCTTTTTGGCGGCGTCCAGGCTCTTGGTTTCTTCATACTCCTTGAGAGCTCTGTCTCGCTCCGCTTGGGAGTGGTCTCCGAGGAAGTTGTAACGCGTGCCGTTTTCCGCCACTTGCGCGGCAACGTCCAGATCTCCATTGGATGCCGCAGCGCCTAGTACGCCGACAACTTTTGAAAGTGCGACCAGATTCTCTTGGGCCCGAGTGTATTCAGGTGTACCGGGCTCCAGATGCGAGGGCAGGAGCGTATCCCCCAGCAAACCGATAAGAACCTCGTTTGCCCCGCCCGCTATTGCTCCTGTACGGAAGTCTCCTCCCATGACTTCCGCCATCAATCCGCCCAAGGCCGAATGAAGCAGAATCGCTTCCAAGCTGCCTTCGGCCAGACCGAAGTCGCCGATTTTTCCGGCGCCATACGCTCCACCAATGCTGGCCGCCGTTCCAGCCAACGAAGTTGCTAAGTTGTCTTGGTAACTGCCTCCGTACACCGCTGTTTTAATCGCAGCATCCGCAGCCACTTTCATAGCGACTGTCTTTACGCTCTCGGCATTGAAGCCAACCGTGCTGGCGTCATAGCCAAGCCCTTGGGCAACCCCTGCCGTAGCTATCGAGACGGCATACCCTTTCAGGCTCTCCTTGGAAGTAACGTCCTTGGCAATCGCGCCGAGGTTTCCTCGGTTGTCGATGGTACTGACCGTCGCCTTGGTCGCGACGCTGATTGCTCCGGCCTGAACCATGGTATTCATGCCAGCCATCATCGGCCCCATAACGGCCGCGAGGGCAATGGCGATGATCAGTTGTGAAGCCGGCCCCAAGCCCGACGTGTTGTATTTGAAGGACTCATGGATCTCCTTTACTTGCCGCCAGTCCACGTCACCGCGCTGCTCGGCTTCCTTGATCCAGGCCAGTTGCGGATCGGCTTTTATCATCGCATCAATGGTCTGGCTGACCGTTTTCTGATCGACATGCTTGATGTCGATCTTCAGACCTTCGACTGCCTTGATGGTGATATTGCCCGCCGCCGCCATCTGCGTCTGGCGCAGGGTTTCGTCAGTATTACCCTTGCCCTTAGCGGAGTTCCAGAACGCATTGTTATTGGTCTTCGTATGGCTTTCGTCGTGCAGATCCTTCACGCCTTCGAAGACGATGGCGCCGCCACTTTCCAGTATCAGGTCCTTCCCGCTTTGCAGCTTGGCGACTTGGTAGCGCTGGTCATCGCCACTCTTGAGCGTCAGGTCGCCTCCCGTCTGGATCTGGCTGCCGATATGGGTGATTTGTGTCACCTCATCGCGCCGCATCTTCAAGCTGCCCCAACCGCCTTTTTTCTTCATGTCATACAGCGAGTAATCACGATTCTGCTCAGCCAACAGACTCAGCTGCTTCCCCGCCACCAAATAGGCCGCGTTACCCGCCGCAATCTTGCTCGCGACCATCAACAGATCATTGTGCGCAGCAACCCTTACATCCCCCCCAGCATCGAGGGTGGTCGCCTGCTGCGAGACATGGTCCTCTTCCTTGTTGATCTTCTTGCCGCTGCGCTTGTAGCGGTATTCGCTGGACTCCTCGTTCGCCGCCGAGATCAGGGCGACATCGTTGCCGCTCAGGTTGATATCGCCTTTGGCTTGGAGATGGCTGGCGACAACAGTGAGGTTGTTGCCGGCGGTGACGTTCAGGTTGCCACCCGCCTTGACCTCACTGGCGTGCTGAACGGTCTGGCTTTGCTCCCAGAAGTGGCGTTTGTCCTGGCGCATCGAGCCGCTTTCTTCGCGAGCCGCGGAGATGACAACGTCGTTGCCCGCGCTCAAGTCCGCGTTGTTGCCCGCGGTAATCGCGCCGCCCACGTTGAGCAAATCGCCCGCTGCACGCATGGTGAGATTGTTACCGGCCTCGATACGCGCAGCATTGTCGACAACGGAGGTTTTCGAACTGAAGCCCTTGCCGCTGTTTTCGATGGTGCTAATGGTCCGGTCGTTGCGGATGTCGCCGGTCAAGGTCGACAGCTCGACGTCCTTGCCCTTGAGGATGCCGCCTTGCATGTTGACCAGGTCTTTGCCCGCGACCAACTTGAGCCGCTCACCAGCCTCGGCCAGGCGCGTGTTGACCAGATTGTTCCCGGCCGCCGCCGAGAGGTTCTCGCTGGCACGCAGCGTCCCGGCGTTCTTCAGGTCGGTGCCTGCAATCAGGGTGAGGTTCTTGCCTTGGATCAACGCGCCATCGGCCATCAGCCGGTTGTTGGCCTGGGCCAGGTAAAGCACCGGCACCAGCACATGTTGACCATTGACGACCTGATCTTCCATCCAGACGATGTCGTGGGTCAGCGCGGCGACTTGTTGCGACGTCAGGGTCACACCAACGGCCAGGTTCAGTTGCTCCTTGCTGGCGATGGCATTGTTCATCAGGTACTTGAACATACCGTCGTCGGAGGTCTGGCCATCGAGAAAGCGTTGGCCGGTGCGGGCGATCACGGCTTGCTGGATCAGGCGTTGCTCGTACAAGCCATCGCCCAGGCGCTTCCAACTGGTGTCGGGGTCATAACCCAGGTTGCCCAACAGGTAGTCCGAGCTCATGAACTGCTTGAGGTCGGTCAGCGCGGGGTTGGTTTCAATCAGGTATTTCGGGCCGATGATGACCCGGCTGGCGGCCGAACCCTGGACAGTGGCCTGGCTTTGGTCATGACTGTTTTGCGCTGCGGCCGCGCTGTCGACGACACGGAACAAGCCATTTTCGCCCGTCGGCAAGGTGAACCCGGGCATGGTGGTGGGGTTGACTTGTTGTTGGGCCAGGTCAGGCGGCAGCTGCGGGTTGAGCACCACGACCGCTGGCTGTGCGGCGTCGGCAACATCGGTGGCCGCTGACTTGGTCGCGCCAGCCAGCGGCGCCTGGAACTGCACGATGCTGCTGTTCTCCAGCCGCTGCGTAGCCTGGATGCTGATGTCGCCGCCCGATTGAACAACCGCGGGCGCCAGCGATTCCCCTGGCGTCACTGTGGTGATGTCGCCTACCTGACGGAAGGAGTTGAGCGCATCTACCGGCACCTGTTTCGGATTAGCCTGGGCGTTGTAGGGGACAATGTATCTGTCGCGGAAACGCTCGTCGGTTCCATCCGTGACCCTGCCGGTGTTCCAGGTCCGCGTCCTGACGCTGGTCCCGGCGGCGGCGCCAGCGTTGGCGAAGTTGTCTGCGGTGATCAGCAGGTTGCCAGCCGAGGCCATCACGCTGTATTGGTTGGTCACCGCAGAGCCATCAACGGTCAGTTTCGCCCCACTCATCAGGGTGGCACTGGCCGAGTCTTCAAGCACTGCGCTTTGGTAGGTCTCCCGGGCTATATAGTCGACGTTGTGGTGGTCACCACCGCAGTCATAACATTTGACACTGATGGAGCCCGACACCAGCTCATCGGTGGTGGAGAAAACGTCCTTGCGATTGATCAAGGTGTCGCTGCGCAGCGACATGTCCTTGGCCGATTCAAGGGTGCCGGAGATGTTCTCCAGCAACGTGCTGCGAGCGACGCCATCTCGTGCCGCGACATTCAACGCCCCCAGGCTGTAGACGTCCGCACGATAGTTGGTGAAGCGGTTGAAACGCAGGGCCATGTCCGCGCCACTGAAGATCAGACCGCGATCGTTGAGCGCCTCGTTGGCAACCAGTTCGACGGTGTCGGCGCCGCCCAGCGTGCCTGTATTGACCAGGCTCGTGGCGGCCAGGGAGAACTTGCCGCCGCCGGTGATCCGTCCGGCATTGTTCAATGCACCGAGACTGGTGACGGTGGTGGTGCCACCGCCAGCCAGGCGCGCGCCGCTGGAGAGATCGATACTGGCGGCGCTCAGATCGAATTGATCGACACTGCTGAGGCGGCTGTTTTCGGTACCGACATAAGCGCCGGTCAGCTTCAGATCCAAATCAACGTCGCTGCTGATGGTGCCCGCGTTATTCCAGGTGCCGCCCGTGGCCAGCAGGCTTTGCACGGCGATCAACTTGCCGGTGCTGATCTGATTGAGCTGGCCCACCTTCAGGTTCAGGACATTGGCCTGGATATCCGAGCTGTTGTCCCAACGTGCCGCGTCGACGGTCAGGGTGCCTGAGGTCATCAGGCTGCCGCCGATGTTGCTGAACCTGGCCAGGTCCACACCTAACGTGCCGGTGCCCACATGACGAACATTGCCGTCAGCATTCTTGAAGCCTGCCATCTGCAAGGACAGGTCCTGGGTAGCCGCTTCAATGACGCCGCCCTGGTTGTCCAGCAGTTGATCAACCGTTAGCGTCGCGGTCCCCAGCTTGCCCACCGAGCGCAACTTGCCGCCCTGATTATCAATCGATACGGCCGTGATCAGCAGGCCGTTGGAACCTTCGACCAGACCGCGCTGGTTGTTCAGCGCCCCGGTCAAACCAAAATCAACGGTGTTTGCCGCGGCGCGTCCGTCGCTGTTGTCCAGATCCTGGGCACGCACCGTCAGGGCCTGTTTGGCGAGCACTGCACCGTTGCGGTTCTCGAACGTAGCGGTAGTGAGCTCGGCGCTCCCGGACAAGGCCGAGATTTGCCCACCATTGTTGAGCACCGCTTGTTTCGCATCGAGATTGACGGACTGCGCCTGGATCAACCCGGCCTCGCCAGCGGAGGTGAGCGACTCGCCGTTATCCAACACCTTGTTCAACTCAGCTTTCAGCCAACCGCCAACACTGGCAAGAACACCGCCACGGTTATCGAGACTGTTCGCCTCGACATCCACGTTCCCGGCCTGGGTAATGGCGCTGCCATCCCGGTTGACGAAATCCCCGGTGATATCGACCTTCAGGTCACTCTGGCTGAGCAGGCTACCTTTGGTGTTATCGAGACCACCGCCGTTGATCGTCAGCCCCTGTTCGGTGCTGATGATCGCCTCATTGTTATTGAACAGTTGCTGGTGAGCGGTCAGGCTCATGGCCTTGACCGAGGCGATATAGCCATCGTCGCTGTTGTTGATGCGGTCTGCGGTCAGGGTCAGTTTCCCCTGGCTGACCACCTTGCCGTCCTGCTGGTTGAAGCTTTTCAGCGTGGCAACGAGATCACCCTGGCTGGTGATTTGTCCTGCGCTATTTTCAGCGCTACCACCCCCAAGGGTCAGTGCGGCGTCGGACGCAATTTTGCCGCCGCTGTTATCCAGCGTTTGCGCTTCGAGCTTCAGGAAGTTGTTGCTGCTGATAACGCCTGCGCTGTTCTTTAGCGTCCCGGCGATCAGAGTCTGCTCGCCGTCGCTGGCGATGATCCCTTTATCGCGGTTATCCAAGGCTCCAGTGGCCACTGCTTGAATGTTGCCTTGGCTGACCAGCGTGCCGGCGCGGTTGTCGATGTCCTTGCTGTCGAGCGTCAGGCTCTTGCCGGCGGAAAAAGTGCCGCCGCGATTGTCGAGGGTCTGCGTCGTCGTGGCTTTCAAGTCGCGACTGGCGATCACGCTCTGCCCGCGATTGTCGATGTTCGCCGCGGTCAGCACGACATCGCCAATCTGGTTGCGGGTGTTATCGACGTTGACGCCTGCTTCGATGATGCCAAGGTTGTTGAGCTGGTCGTCGGTGGTCAGCGTGACCTTCTCGCGCGCCGCGATAGCGCGCTGGTTGCTGAGAGCGCCCTTGGTTGTCACCTGAACATGGCTGCCGGCATACATCGTCCCTTGGGCGTCCAGGCTTTGAGCCTTGATCTCGACGGCGCCTGCCGCCGTGGTTTGCGCCAAGCTCAAATGACCATTGGCATCAAGCTGGATATCACCGCCACTGGCGACCATCTTGCCGTCGAGCTTGACCCCGACCCCGGCCTCGGTGCCCACCAGTTTGATGGTGCCAGCGTACATGCCACCCAAGGCCGAGGAGTCGATGGCCAGTTGCGGTTTGGCGCTGCCGTCGTCGGCACGGACGGTGGCATTGAGGGTATCGGCGTTGACGTCGTTACGACCGGCAATAATTGTCAGATTCTTTGCCTGGATCTCGGCATTGATCTTCGCGCTGCGGGTGATGATTTCGAAACGGTCGACGTTGTTGGCGTTGAGGCCTGCGCCTTCGATCGCAACGCTGCCCTGGTCGACCTGATAGCGACTCAACTGACCGTTTTCGATAATCGGTTTGCCGGTGGTCAGGGTCGCCTTCGGGGTATTGATAAACCCGCAACCATTACAGGTGATGCCATAAGGGTTGGCGACAATGACATGGGCCGACTGCCCCGCCACTTCGGTGTAGCCACGCAGCTGGCTCGGGTTGCCGCCGTTGACTTCGTTGAGGATGACTTTGGCGGCCGTGCCCTTGAGGTTCGGGTTGCCGAGGATGATCCCGCCCAGTTGCGTGGACTGGGCGGCGTTGGTGGCGTTGTTGAGGATCACGCCGTTGCTGCCGACGTTGTAGTCCTTGAACTGGTTGTGAGACAGGCCACTGCCGTTGGGCTTGGCGATGTTGACCACCGGCACGCCATTACCGGCCTGGCCGAGGCTGGTGCCCGGGGCGCTGACCACGATGCCGCCCGCCTGGGCCCACATCGGCTGCCAGAACATGACGTTGGCCAACAGGAACGCCAGGCCGCGCTTGGGCATGCCCCAGAAGTGCTCGCGGGTTTGCACGGCAGCAGAAGGCTGGCGGGCCAGGAAGGCGTATTGACGGTCGTCCATGATCAAGTCTCGTTGCAGCAGTTTTTAAAAAGGCTGTATTTAGAAAAAGGAATCCACGCGGAAATAGATCGGCGCTTCGCGCTCGGCCAGGGCATCCGGACGTTCCAAGGAGTGGGCAAAGGTCACGCTGGCCGTCAGGTGCTCACCGCGGGCGAACAACTCCACCGAATTGCTCGACATGCGCCCGTGCTGGTCGCCGTTGTAGCGATTACCGCGAATCACCCCCACGTCATAACCAAGGCTGGTGCCGTACTCGGCGAACACCGGGCGCAGCCACTCCAGCGTCACCGGGCGGCTCCAGCGCAGGTCGTTGCGCCAGTAGCCACCACTGTCGCCGGACAGCGTCTGGTCCTTGTAGCCGCGGATCGACGCCAGACCGCCCAGGCTCATGCGCTGCGGACTGAACAGCGCATCTTCACTGCGCTGACCGGTCATCAAGCTGCTGAAACTGAAGGATTCACCGCCCAGCATGAAGGGCTGCAGGTAACTGACGGTGGCGGTGTATTTGCGATAGCGGGCGTCGGCCTGCCCGGGGCCCGGATCGTCGTCGCCCTGGGCATCGAAAGCGCCGATGCCTTGCTGTACACCCAAGTCCAGATTGACGAATGCATTGCCGACCCGTCGTCCATGGTTGATGCCGAACTGCGCCTCGCTGATGCGATTGCTGCTGTTACCGAGCTTGCTGTCGTTGACGAAGTTGTTAGTGCGCAGGTACGCCAAGCCGGTGTTGAGCGAAGTCTTGCTCACCGCGTCGCGATGGACCACCCGCTCCAGGCGCACCTGATGGCTCTGACTGTCGCCACTCTGCTTGAATTTGAAGCCATTGGCCTGGCCCAGGGCGCGGTACTCGCTCTGACTGTAGCTGTAGCTCAGGTTCCACCAACCAAACGGCAGGTTGTAATAGAGCATGGCATTGCGCGAGGTTTTCTGATGATCGCTGACGGCATCGTGGCCGCCGCGCAAGGCCAGTTGATCGGCCAGGCCCAAGGGGCTGTCCCAGTCGAAGGAGGTGCCCCATTGCTGTTCACCGGTGCTCTTCTGGCCATCGTTATGCCGCGCCAGACCAATGCGCCAAGGCTTTTGCGGGGTGTTTTTGACCAGCACATTACTGCCACCGAGATCTTGCCCCGGCGCCAGCTCCATCTGCACGCGATTGGACGGCAAACGGTTCAGTTGATCGACCATCTGTTCGATGTCCCGCAGATTGAGCAAATCGCCCGCCTTGCCGGGAAAGCTCATGGCCAGTTCCCGCTCGGACAGGCCACTGCCCTCGGCCCCCTTCAGCCCTTCCAGCCGGCCCTCAACGACCAGCACTTGCAAGTGACCGCTGGACAGGTCCTGTTGCGGCAAATAGGCACGACTGGTGACCAGGCCTTTTTCCAGGTAGTAATCGGTGATGACCTTGAGCAGCTCGTTAAGCTGTGGCACGCCCAGGCATTGGTTGATATAGGGCTTGAGCAGTTGTTCGCGCTCACTGGCCGAAAGACTGTCGGCGCCCTTGATTTCGATGGTCTTGATGGGGAAGCAACGGGTGTCCACAGGCGCAGTTGGCTGAGTCGGCTTCGCCGCCTTGCCAGGCAATTCCTTGAGTTCTTCCAGGCGTCGACGCTGCTCTTCGAGCAAGCGATCCTGGCGTTCGCGGATCAGGTCCGTGTCGCCGGGTGTTGGCGCAGCGTAGGCAAGTGTTAGCGGAGAAAGGCACAGCAAAGCCAGGCACGACCTCGCCCAATGGGCGGGTGAGAACATGTTCGATCCCTCGATACGGAAATGGCAGCAAACTGGCGAGCAGACAAAGCACCGGATATCGGTCTTCTCATTTCGGGGAACGCCGGAAAGTCCAGGCTGACTCCGAAAATACTCACGCTACTAATGCGCAAAACTACGCGCACACCAGACCCGGCATATCGCCTTCGGTTCAAAGGAGGGGAAACTTTCTGCTCAAAAAAGAGACGTGTCTCACAGGACGCATTAGAAACCACCGACATAAAGCGTCTTGTCGGACCTGTACGGGGTGGATTTTTTCGCGATGAGGGAACCGACGCCCGTACCGACCAAGGGGATTTGGCGCAAGAGAGGCAAACCAGTGGGGGGCTGGAGAATGATGGTGTCCCAGGGCAGGTTCGAACTGCCAACCTTCCCCTTAGGAGGGGGATGCTCTATCCAATTGAGCTACTGAGACACAAGTCGACCACGAGAAACGCGGTGCGTTGGACGGCGTGCATGTTAACGGTCAGCCTGGCGTTTGTCATGTCGTCCATGGCTTTTTAAGTGTAGGCAAATGTACCGTTCGCCAAGTCTCCCATCGAAGAGCCTGGACCGGACCGCCGCTCATCTGGCCCACCCTGCTCATTCTAGTAAATCGGCAAATCGCCACTATCCTATACAATACAAGGACAGCACCGCGCCGGCGCCTACGTCACGGTTATCCGCCAGACGGTATGGCACATCGACACGATGCAGTGGTCACAAGATGCGGACCTGGAAATTTTTCCAACCAGTCCGCATTTTTGACGAAGGGTACTGGCATAACGCCTTTACGCGGATCAATATTTGTCACAGAATTGGCGCCAATGATCTGGCAATTTTGAGGCATGATGCGGGCCTCTTAACAATTCAGGTTGAACATTTGGCTAAGGGGCTTGTCCTATCGACATCCTGCGGCCAATCCCGAGAACCGCTCCCCTGAACTAACCGGTTAAATATATGCGCCCAATGAAACAGGCAATTTATTCCAGCCGTACGGCTGACAAGTTCGTCGTACGTCTGCCAGACGGAATGCGGGAACGCATTGCCGAGGTGGCTCGCAATCATCACCGCAGCATGAACTCCGAAATCATCGCGCGCCTTGAGCAAAGCCTTATTCAGGAAGGTGCGTTGGGTGAAGAGCTCAGCATGCGACTGGACAGCCCAGAGCTGTCACTGCATGAACGCGAGCTGCTTCAACGATTCCGACAACTCTCTCATCGCCAGCAAAACGCTCTCGTTTCGCTGATTGCTCATGACGTAGAAATGACCGCAGACGCGTCCTGATAGCATCCAAGATATTGAAGCCAGCCTTGTGCTGGCTTTTTTTTGCCTGGTGTCTCGTCCTGAATAAGGTTTACACCTTCTGACCTATCC